>DASUTR010000443.1:0-13533 GCA_036374535.1 Polyangiaceae bacterium | reverse complement strand
GCCCGTGACGCGACGGACGCGCGGTGGTTCGTCGGAGGGTCGGGGGGTCAGCCTGCGCGCCGGCTGGGTCGCCCGCAGGTCCGGTACGGAGCTCGTCGCGCGGACCGCCTGCAGGTTCTGCGAGGAATGGCGGATCTTCGTCTCGATACGCTTGGCGAGCTCTTTCTGATCCTGCGCCCAGCGCACGAGCTGCGCGAGCTCCGCGACGAGGACGTGGGGTTCGGCCGTCTGAAACGCGACGAGGGCCTCCGAGATTTCCGACGCCGATTGGAAGCGCGCTCCCTGCTCGCAGGACAGCCCTTTCTCGCAAACGGCGAAGAGCCCCGGAGGCAAGCGACCCGCTTCTCGGCGCAGCGGTTCGATGTTGCCGTCGCGGATCGCGAGCAGGACGGCGAGCTGTCCGCCCCCGGGAAACACGCGTTCGCCGATCAGCATTTCGCCGAGAATCGCGGCGAGCGCGAAGAGATCGGCGCGGTGGTCGAAATCTTCGCCGGCGACCTGCTCGGGCGCAAGGTACGCGAATTTGCCTTTGAGCCCGCCGTGCGTGGAGCGGCCCTCCTGCTCGACGCGCGCGATGCCGAAGTCGCCGAGCTTCACTTCGCCGCGCACCGACAGGTACACGTTCGAGGGAGTGACGTCGCGGTGTACGACACGCAGCGGTTGGCCGTTTTCGTCGGTGACGGCATGGACCGCGGCGAGCGCCTCGGCCACCTGGCGCACGATGAACAGCGCCAAATTGAGCGGAAGCGGCCGATCGTCGGCGTCCAGGCGGCGGAGGAGCCGGTAAAGGTCCAGCCCCTCGACGTATTCCATGGCGAGGTAGGGCTCGCCCTTTACCTGCCCTGCGCCGTAAACGCTGACGACGTTCGGGTGGCGCACCCTGCGATGCAGATCGGCTTCGCGCTCGAGCAGCTCGAAGCGCGACGCCTCGCCCGGCGTCGGCAGTAGACGCTTGACGACGAGGTGCGGAGCCGGGGCGATGCCGACCTTCGGGTGGGCGAGGTAGACCTCGGCCGTCCCTCCCACGGCGATGCGGCGCTCGAGCACGAAGGGTCCGAATGCCGTAGGCCCCTTGAGCCGTGGTTCCCGCACGTCGACCGGCACGGGGCCATTATGAGCCGGCTGTCTCTGCACCGCATGTACAAACGACCAGGATCCGAAAAACGATAGGCGCGGGCACCACTAAGCCGCCCCTTCGATGCTATTTCGGGCGGGAGATGGGACGCAGGCTCATGGTTCGCATCGTCTCGGTGCTCGCGACGGCCGCGCTGCTGCTCGGCGCCGGCTGTCGGTGCTCGCGCACACCTCCTCCTACCTCGGCACCGTCACCGGCTCCTTCAGTGCGGCTGTACCTCCTCTCGACGGGGGCCGGCGCGCTCGAACCGTGTGGCTGCGTGAAAGACATGCTCGGCGGCGTCGATCATTTCGCCGCGCTCGTCGCGAACGAGAGCGCGTCGTCGCCAAGGCGGCTCGTGCTCGGCGCCGGTCCCATGCTGTTCAGCGATCCCGTCGTCGACGCGAAGCGGAAAGCGCAAGACGCGTGGAAAGCGCAGGCATTTTACGACGTGCTCCACGGCACGGGGCTCGCGGCCTGGACGCCGGGTGCGAACGATTTCGCGCTCGGCAAGGATTTCATCGAGAAGCTTCCCGGCAGCGCCGACGTGCTCGTCGCCGCGAACCTCGAAGGCGTTGGGGTGAAACCGGCGCGCGTCATCGAGCTCGGCGGCGAGCGCGTCGGGGTCGCGGGCGTGACCGTCCCGCGCTTCCCGGCTCCCGATGCGAGCGGTGTCGCCGTCGGCGACGCGGCGGCGGGCCTCGAGCGCGCCGGGAAATGGCTCGGCGAACAGGGCGCTCGCATCCGCGTCGCGCTCGTCGCGATGCCGCGCGGCGACGCGCTCAGGCTCGCCGAGAACGTGAAGGGCTTTCACCTCGTGCTCGTCGGTAAGCCCGCCGAACAAGGTGAAACGAACGATCCCCCGACGCCCCCGGTGCTCGTCGGCGAAACGCTCGTCGTCGAAGCGCCCAATCACCTGCAAGCCGTGGCCGCCGTCGATTTTTTCGTGAAGGACGGGCGCTACTCGTTCGCCGACGGCTCCGGCATCGCCGACGAAGAGCGGCGGCAGAGCCTCCGGCTGCGCATCGACGATTTGAAGGCTCGCCTCGACAAGGCGCGGGGCGCGAGCAGCGATCTCGCTGCGCGCCGGCGCGATCTCGAGCGCGCCAAGTCCGAGCTCGCCGAGCTCTCGAAGCCGCGGCCGAGCCCCGCGGGCAGCTTCTTTCGCTACCGGTACGTCGAGATCCGCGAGCAGCTCGGCTCGGAGCCGCGCGCGGCGGCTCGCCTGGCCGAGTACTACCGGCAGGTGAACGAGCACAACCGCGAGGCGTTCAAGGACGCGCTGCCGCCGCCCGTACCGCCGGGGCGGAGCGGCTACGTCGGCGTCGACGCGTGCACGAGCTGCCACGCCGAGGAGCGCACCTTCTGGAACGGCACGTCGCACGCGAAGGCGTATCCGACCCTCGCGAACCAGAACAAGCAGTTCAATCTCGAGTGCATCGGCTGTCACGTGACGGGCTACGAAGCGCCCGGCGGCAGCACCGTCGCTCACGTCGACAAGCTCGAGAACGTGCAATGCGAGGTGTGCCACGGACCGGGCTCGCGCCACGCCGAAAAGCCCGAAGAGCGCGGCCTCATCGTCGTGAAACCCGAAAAATCACTGTGCGCGTCGCAATGTCACCACCCGCCCCACGTGAAGCCGAGCTGGAGCGTCGACGACGCCTGGCCGCACGTCATCGGGAAGGGCCACGGCGGATGACGCTCGCCGAGCGCTCGTCACGTCAGAGCGAAGCGCGTTTGGCGAGGGCCTTGAGGCAATCGTAGGCGGCGTATTTGTAGCTGTCGGCGAGCGTCGGGTAGTTGAAGACCATCTCGATGAAGAGATCGATGGTGCCGCCGAGCGTGATCGCGGTTTGCCCGATGTGAACGAGCTCGCTCGCGCGTTCCCCGATCACGTGAACGCCGAGGATCTTGCGGCTCTTCGCGTCGACGACGAGCTTGGTCACGCCCTCGAGGTCGCCCGTGATCTTGCCGCGTGGGTTGTCCGCGAAGAGCGCGCAGCCGGCGACGTAGTCGATACCCTTTTCCTTGCACGACTCCTCGGTCTCGCCGAACGAGCTCACCTCGGGGATCGTGTAGATGCCGTACGGCATCGCCATCGCGACCTCTCGCTTGTAGGTGAAGCCGAACGCGTGGCACACGGCGACGCGGCCCTGCTCCATCGAGACCGACGCGAGCGCGGGGAAGCCCACGATGTCGCCCGCAGCGAGGACGTGCGGCACGTTCGTGCGGAAGTGCTGATCGACCTTCAGGTATCCGCGCGAATCCGGCTCGATACCGGCCTTGTCGAGGCCGAGCTCCGTGGACGCGCCGGTGCGCCCGGCGGCGAACAAGAGGTCGGCGCTCCGTACCTTGCGGCCGTCGGAGAGCTCGGTTTCGATGACGTCGCCGGCGCGCCGAACGCCCGTCCAGCGCTGCCCCTGGACGAGCTCGACGCCGAGGCGCTTCATGGCGGCGCGCAGGCGCTGCACGATTTCGAGATCGAGGAACGGAAGGATCTCGGGACGCGCGTCGACCAGCGTGACGCGCGTACGGAGGGCCGCGAACATGCAGGCGTACTCGCAGCCGATGACGCCGCCGCCGAGCACGGTGAGCGACGGCGGCAGCGTATCGATGGTGAGGATCTCGTCGCTGTCGTGGATGCGCTCGTCGTTGAAGTCGATGTCGCTCGGCCGATGCGGCTTCGAGCCCGTGGCGATCAGGAAGAACTCCGCGGTCACGCGCCGCTCGCCCGTCGCGGACGACACGAGCACCGTGCGCGGATCGACGAAACGTCCGAGGCCGTGCGCGTACTCGATTTCGTGTCGCTCGAAGTTGCGCATGAACGAGCGCGACTCGGCCGCCGCGATCGTCGTCTTGCGCGACATCAAGTGCTGCAGCGTGGCACGCGGATCGAGCTCGACGGCCACGCCGTAGAGGTCGCGCGCGCGATATCCGGAGAGGTACAGGGCGGTCTCGCGCAGCGTCTTGCTCGGCAGCGTGCCGGTGTGAACGGCGGCGCCGCCGGGAGCGAGCGCGCGCTCGACGATGAGCACGCGCTTGCCGAAGTAAGCCGCCTGGGCCGCCCCTTTTTCGCCCGCGGGTCCGGCGCCGATGACGACGAGATCGTAGTGCGACGGGTCGGACATCGCCGGAGTGTACCGTTCACGCGGCCAGCGTGTCGAGGAAGCGGCCGCGGCGGTAGTGGACGAGATGCACGACGGCGAACGCGGCGTACGTCGCGGCCACCACCATCGCGAGGTGCTGGAACGTGGCGCCCTCGGCGAAGCCGACGATGAGACAGGCCGGGAGCTGGAAGACGACGACGATGGCGCCGTCGAGGACGAGCGCGCGGCGGGTCGCGCCCGCGCCTTGCACGGCCGAGCCGAGCACGATACCGATGCCGAGCCCGACGTAGGAGAAGCCGACCCAGGAAAAATACGTGAGCGCGGTCGCGACCACGCCGGGATCCGAGTCGAAGAACGCGACGATCGAGGCGCCCGACGCCCGGTACCAAATGGCGAGCCCGAGCATCATGGCCGCGGCGTACAGCGCGGCATAGTGACCCGCGCCCATCGCGCGCGCGGGCTTTTGGGCGCCGAGGTTCTGGCCCACGAACGTCTGCGCCGCGCTGCCCCAGCCGAGAGCGACGAAGAGCGCCATCGTCTCGAGGCGGAACGCGATGCCGAGCGCCGTCGTGATCGTCTGATCGGTTTCGGTCGTAAAGGCGCGCGCACCGAGCGACTGCAC
Source organism: Polyangiaceae bacterium (assembly GCA_036374535.1). Classification (GTDB taxonomy): domain Bacteria; phylum Myxococcota_A; class Polyangia; order Polyangiales; family Polyangiaceae; genus PMG-095. The sequence goes on along the minus strand of DASUTR010000443.1, from coordinate 8,690 downwards.
GAAGAGCATGCCCGCGACGCGCAGCACGAGCTGCACGCTCGACGGCCAGGCGAGGCCTGCCACGTTCCGCATCGCCGCGAAGTCCGCCGGGCCCCGCGCGCCCTTTCCGAACAGGCCGAAGCGATTGACGAGCACGAACAGCGCGGGCGCGAGCGCCAGGCAGCGCGCGATGAGCGTGGCCCACGCCGCGCCCTGGAGCTCGAGCCGGGGAATGCCGAGCGCGCGAGCGATGGGCGGTCCCCAGGCGAGCGGCGCGGGGGCGGGGCCCGGTCCGTACACGAGGAGTACGGCGAGCACGAGGTTCAGCGCGTTCGCGCCGATGAGCAGCGAGACGGGCGTCTTGCTGCTGCCGAGCGCGCGCATCAGGCTCGTGACGTGGAGTAAGAGGAAGATGCTGAAGCTTCCGCCCATGAGGACGCGCAGGTAGTCGGTGCCGAGCTCGGCGACCTGCCCCTTCGCGCCGATGACGTCGCGCAGGAGCACGTTCGCTCCCAGCGTGCCGACGAGCCCGAGCACGGCGGAGAGACCGAGCACGATGAGCAGCGACTGCCACGCGATGTGCTTCACCCCCTCCATGTCGCCCTGTCCGTGCCGGCGGCTCACGAGCGCCGTCGTCGCGACGGTGAGCCCGTAGCTGATGATCGTGCCGAGCGCGGCGAGCTGGTCGCAGATGCCGATGGCTCCGAGCGCCGGGTGCGCGAGCTCGGGCTCGAGGTGGCCGATGAGATACGCGTCGACCAGGTTGAAGAGCGTCTGCAGGCCCATGCCGACGGCGATTGGCGCGCCGAAGCGCGCGACCTCGATCGGCAGCGACCCCTCGAGGATTCTGAGGCGCGGGTCGCCCTTCACGGCGCGGGCTCGCCGGGCGCCGGCTCGGCGCGGACTTCGCGAACGTACGGATCGAGCGGATCGCGATCGCGTTCGAAGCAGCGGTCGGGAATGCCGCGTTTCTTGCGGACGAGCGCGTGTTTTTTCACGAAGCGAGCCGTGACCGGGTCGTGATAGCCGCTCGGTCGCTGCTCATCGGCGTCTCCCGGATAATGGCGGGCGATTCGACCCATGAAGAGCTCGCGCACCCATTTTCCGACGAGCGACGACAGCATCACGAGCGGATCGCTCGCGTCGGCGTCGCGCACGAAGCGGAGCTCGCCGACGGTGGGGAAATGGTACGCGCTCTTGGCGTGTGCCTCGCCCAGGATCGCGTGGAGCCAGCCGCCGAGCGGCCCGAAGTAGCGCGAGTATTCGCCGATGCCGCCGACTTTCCCGCAGACCGCCGTCACGTTTTCGCCCGCGAGCCGGCGTAGCTCGATGACGAGCGCCTCCATCGCGTGGAGGTCCGAGACGAAACGATTCTTTCCCGCCTTGCGCGCGTGATTCAGTCGCTCCGTGCACACGACGCTGCTCCTGACCGCGACGAACTCGATGCCGCGCGCGCGGAGCAGCGCGCAATGACTCGCGACCTTGTCGACGAGCTCGGGCTCCGCTTCGAACGCCTCCCCGGCGTCGTCCCAGCACTGGGCCCGCGCCTTTCGTGGGCACGGCTCCCCGAGCTTCAGAACGCCCTCGAGCGAGATGCTCGAAAAGAGCTCGGAGGGGGTGCGGGGTTCGCCGCCGGCGAGCACGCGGGCCCACGCTTCACCGAGCCGCGCGTCGGTATGAGAAACCAGGCGCTTCGAATCGTCGAGCTCGGAACGCACCGACTTCGGGAGCCGCCGCGAGAGCGCGCGAAGACCGCGCTCGTCGGCGCGCGCGAGCACCGCCGTCACGACGAGCGGCCCGAGTCGCGATCCGAGTCCATTCTCGTCGACGCCGATTCGATAGGTCATGGCTGGCGGAAGTGGGCCGATTCTATCACTGAAGTGACGAAAGCTTTGATAGAATGCCGGCCGAGGTATCGCCCATGTCCGAGGAAAAGACGCGTCTGGGTCGTGACGTCTACATCGCGCTCGCTGCGGTAGGGTGGGCCGACGGAAAGCTCGAGCCCGACGAGGCGGACGCCATCGTTCGTGCCGCGCTCGACGAGGGGCTCGAGCTCGCCGACATCGCCGAGATCGAGGAAGCCACGAAAAAGCCCGTGAGCATCGGGATCGTCGACCAGAAGCTCACGAAGGAAGAGCGCCTCTACGTCTACGGCATCGCGGCGTGGATCGCGAAGATGGACGGCGTCGTGACCGACGGCGAGGACAGCGCGCTCGGGAAGCTCGCCAGCGCTCTCAAGATCCCCGATCGGCCGCGCGAGATCGTGATGCAGATCGTCCAGGACATCGCGTCGCTCTCCGGCGACAATCGTCCCGCGCGTTACGACCTCTCCGAGCTCCGTCGCGTCATCGGCGACCGGCTGAAGGCGGCCCAGGCGAAGCGCGTCGAGGGCTGACGCGCGCCGCCGCTTTCGGCTAAGCGAGAAGCTCGGTCTTCGCGACGGGGTAGCCGTCCGGACGCCGCACCGCGTAGGAAAGCGCGAGAACCTCGATCAGAACCAGCCGGTAGACCGTGTGGACGTCGTCCACGTCGATCTGCTCGGCGTGGGCATCGAGCGTGGCGTCGATGTGCTCGTGGATGAAGGCGAGCACGTGCGGCTGCTCCATGGCGAAGACGTCGTCGGTATCGAGCGACTCCGCAGCGTCGGCGCGGCGGAGCTCCTCGTCCAGGGTGAGTAGCTCGATCGTCGCGCGGATTTGCTCGTCCGTGACGGCGTCCAGGTGTTGGCCGTGCGCCCGCTCGAAGGCGAGCCAAACGGTGAGCGCCAGGAAGTAGCCGAGCGCGAGCGCCGTCTCGTCGAGCGGCTGGCCGAGGGCGTCCGCGAGGTGCGAGGCCAGCGCGGGCTGGGAGCGCTCGAAGCGCTCGAAGGCTTCATCGAGCTGGGCGCGCGCTCCCTCGTCGTCGTCCGCCAAGCCTTCGCGCACCCCTTCGAGCGCTCGCGCTGCCACGAGCGCGTACGCGGGAACAGGTCGAATGGCCGAGCGTCGGACCCACACGAATCTTCAACTTAGCACGGACGAGGCTCGCCGCGACAAGTCGCAGTTTTGTGCCGCCTCGCCTCGATCTCTCCTTGATCGCGCGGGGAGTCCGTGGGAGGCCGCGATTTTCGTGGCTCACGGGCCCAACATTCCGGAGCGGATCGGTCGCGGTCTGCGGGCGCTCGCGCGGCTCGCGAAGGTCGCGAAGCGCGTGTCCCCGCGCACGCGACGCGCGATCGCGGTGATTTTCGGCGTTCTCTTGCTGCTTCTTCCGGGAATGCGCGGAGAATTCTCGAAACAGGACGCGGTCGTCGGCGGCGTGCGGGTCGCGGGGCTCGACGTTTCGCGGCTCGACTCGCGCGCGCTCCGCGAAATGCTCGGAAAACGCGCGCGGGAGCTCGAAGCGCGCGCTCTCGTCGTGCGCGTGGCAGAAAAGCAATACTCGCTCGCGCCCGCTTCGGTCGGTTTTCGCGTGGATGTCGCGAAAACGGCGGGGCGCGCCCTTGCCGTCGGGCGCGGCGGCAACGTCTTCGGGCGCATGGCAAGCGTGTACGCACGCTGGTTCGTGCCGGTCGAGGTCGAGCTCGCGAGCGCTTTCGACGACGCCGCACTCGCCAAGCTGCTCGCACATTGGGAGGAAACGGCGATCCCCGATCGTCCGTTCGGCGGCGGGATCGCCATCGACGGCGCGAGGGTCGAGGCTCGGAAGCCGAGCGGCGGCAGGCGTCTCGACACGTCGGGCTCGGTGCGCGCGATCGGCCGGGCGCTCGTCCGCGCAGGGGCGAGCCCCCTCGAGCTCCCCGTCGTACGCGTGCCGGCGCCGTTGCCGGAAGACGCCGCGGAAGCGCCCGCTCGCACGGCGCGCGCGCTCGTCGCGGGGCCGATCACGCTCGTGTCGAACGACCCGCCCGCGCGCATCGTGCTCTCGCCGGCCGAGCTCGCGAGCGTGCTGTCGACCGGCGTTCTGCCCGCGAAGATGGAGCTCGTTTTCGTGCCCGAGCGGCTCGAGAAGGTCCTCGAGGAAGAGAAGAAGGCGCTCGAGCACGACGCCGTCGACGCCAAGTTCGCCGTCGACGCGAAAGGGACGATCACCATCGTCCCGAGCCGAGCCGGGCTCCGCATCGACCTCGGGCGCATCGCCGCGGCGCTGAAGAGCGCCGCCGAGAAGCCCGACCGAACGGGCGAGCTTCCCCTGCTCGAAGAGCCGAAGCCGTCCCTTTCGACCGAGGAAGCCGGAACGCTCGGCATCAAGGGCCTCGTGAGCTCGTTCACGACGCGACATCCTTGTTGCGAAAAGCGCGTGCACAACATCCACCGCATCGCGGACATCATGAACGGCCGTATGGTCCGCCCCGGGGAAACCGTTTCGGTGAACGCGATCGTCGGCCCGCGCACGGCGAAGAACGGGTTCGTGATGGCGCCGACCATCGAAGAGGGCGAGATGGTGGACAGTATCGGCGGCGGCATCAGTCAATTCGCGACGACGTTTTTCAACGCGCTCTTTCACGGCGGCTACGAAATCGTGGAGCGCCAGCCGCACACGTACTGGTTTCCGCGCTACCCCATGGGCCACGAAGCGACGCTTTCGTGGCCGAAGCCGGACATCATCTTCAAGAACGATACGCAGGCTGGAATGGCGTTCGTGACCTCGTACACGGACACGAGCGTCACCGTGAAGATCTACGGCGACAACGGCGGGCGCAAGGCCCGCGCGCAGGTATCCGGCAGGCAGAACGTGATCGAGCCGGCCGTCGAGATCCTGCCGAATCCAGCCGTTCCGCCCGACGAGGAAAAGGTGAAGGAACCCGGCAGCGTCGGCTGGTCGGTGATCGTCTCGCGCAACCTCACGTTCGCCGACGGGACGACGCGGGAGGATCGCCGCCGCGTCACCTACAAGCCGCGCCCGAAGCGCGTCGAGGTGCATCCCTGCCGGATCCCGAAGGGCGAGAAGGGTTACACGGGCGAGCGCTGCCCGGAGCCGGAAGACGTGGAAGAGATGCCGGACGCGCCGCCCGCGCCGTAGTCCGCGCGCCGCTTCACGCGGCGTTGACGCGAGCGCGGAACACGGTGGCCGAGCCGTGGAGCGTGTAGTCGCCGCCGCGAGCCGGGACGAAGGCGGACGCGCCGCTCGCGAGAGCGAGGGTTTCGGCTCCACGCCGGAGCGTCACGGCGCCCCTCGTCACGACGACGATTTCGGGCCCGTTGACGGCGCCGGCACCGGTCGTCGCACCGGAGAGCTCGAGCCGCGACAGCGCGAACTCGGGAGCGGGCGTGGAGTAGTGATACTCGGTCCCGCGCTGCTCGACGGCCACGAGCTTCGCGGGGCCCGCGCGGAAGTCGAGCACGGCGAGGAGCTCGGGCACGTCGACGTGTTTCGGCGTCAGCCCGCCGCGGAGCACGTTGTCCGAGCTCGCCATGATCTCGACGCCCGTGCCCTCGAGGTACGCATGCAGGTTCCGCGCGGGAAGATAGACGGCGTCGCCGGGCGAAAGCTCGAGCAGGTTCAACGCGAGCGCCACGACGAGACCGGGGTCGCCGGGATACTTTTCACCGAGGCGCACCGCCCACGCGAGCTCTTTCGAAAATTCGCCGGCCGGCCCGGACGCCCTCCGGCAGGCGTCGAGCGTCGCTCGAGCGAGCTCCGCTTTGGCGGAGGGCTCGGCGGTCATCGCGAGCTCGAAGAAAGCGCGCAGCCCCTCGGTTTCGGGCTCGCGCGCGAGGGCGTTCGCGAACGGCTCGAGGTGCGGTAGGCGGAGCCGTTCGAAGAGCCGGAGCGTCGCGCGCGCCTCGCGGAAGCCGACGAGCGCGTGAAATGGAGTCAGCGCGGCGAGGAGCTCGGGCTTGTGGTTGTCGTCCTTGTAGTTTCGATGCGGCGCGGTACGCGGGATGCCGGCGGCGTCCTCGCGGGCGAAGCCCGAGCGCGCCTGCTCTATCGTCGGGTGAGCCTGGAGCGAAAGCGGCTCGGCCGCTGCGAGCAACTTGAGCATGAACGGAAACCGACCCCCGAACGTTTCCTTCACGATCGGCCCTAGCGTCGAGTCGGGCTCCGCCTGCGTGAGCTCGAGGAGCGAGCGCTTGCCGTTCGACGCGACGAGCGAGGGCGCCGCCGGGTGCGCGCCCATCCAGAGCTCGGCTTCGGGCTTCTCGGTGGGCGCTTTCGCGCCGCGAATCGCCGCGAGCGACTCGTGCGAGCCCCAGGCGTAGTTCTGGATTGGGTTGTCGAGCGCGTAAAGCAGGCGATTCATGGGGGCGCCGGCTCGGGGGACTGCGCGACCGAGCGCGGGAAGATCAAGACGAACGACGCGGGCGAGGGCTGGTAGAGGATCGTTTCGGAGCTCGGCGCGAGCGCCGCGAAGGCACCGTACCAGGGAAGGCCCTGCCATGCGGGTGTCGGCTTTACGTACTCGGGGATCACGAGATCGACTTCGACGTAGCGACCTGCCACGTCCCTCGACAGCCGGGGCCCGTAGCTAAAGCTTTCGCGGCCCGGACGCGGAGCAACGTCGTTGTGAAGCGCGCCGCCGTAGAGCACGATCGCCCGCTTCGGATCGGAAGTCGCCACGAGCTTCTCGGCCACGCGGACCGTGGCGTCGGCGATGAGCACGAGCAGCCGCTCGATGTCTCCGGCGCCCGCCTGGGTCACGGCGCGAAGCTCGTCGCATTCAGGGACGAGCGCGTGCGGTGTGATCCCGAGCTTCTTCGCCACCGCGCCGAGCGTCACGTACTGGTTCTGGTTCGACGCGGCTTGCGGCTCGGTGACGGGCTTCTGCCGCTCGGCGACGTCCTTTTCCACGGCCTTGCCGCACGAGCCGTTCGTCGTGAGAAGCTCGAGGACGAGGTCGCTCGCGCGGCCTTCGAGTCTCGGCAAGAGTTCCTCCGCGAAGCGGCGCGCCGTCGATTTGACCTTCGGGGCGTCCTTTTGTGCGTGCGCCTCGCCGAGGGCGACGATGCGGGGCCGGCCGGAAAGCGCGTGCTCGAACGCGGCTTCGGCGGTCGAAAAGGCGAGACAGCCGAGCTCGCCGCAGGGGCGCGGGGTGCCCGCGCTCGGAGGTTCCGCCGCGGCGGCGGGCGAGGCAGAGCTCGCGGAGGAGGGTGCCGGCAGTGGCGGCGCGGGGCGCACCGTGGCCGTTCTGACGGGCGGCGGCGGCTTCGCGGCGGGTACCGAGCCGCAGCCTGCGACGAGCATCGCGAAGGCCGCGCCGACACGTCCGAGCATGCGGCAGGTTACCATGCGCCCCACGCATGGCGGCTCGCTCCCTCGTTCTCGGTTTTTCACTCGCGCTCGCCTCGTGCAGCGGCTCCGCTTCGGCGCCCGCGGCGCTCGGCTCGGCGTCGTCGCCGTGCCCCGGGCCTCCCGTGCCCGTAGAAGCCCCTGCGTCGAGCGCCGCGACCTCGAGCGCGTCCGCGCCGCCCGCCCCGGTGCCTCCGCCTCCGCCGCCGGCGAGCGCTGCTGCTCCGGACGCCGCTCCACCGCTCGTCGGCCCGGACGGCGCGCCGCTCCCTCAAACCGAAGACCGTCCCTCCGTCGCCTCGGCCTGGTTTCGCGAAAACGTCGAGCTCGTCGCGCGCGCCATCCTGAGCGGCGAGCCGGCGCCGGCGCATCGAGCGTTCTTCCCGCTCGTCGCGTACCGCCAGGTGAAAGCCATCAAGGACCCGGAGCGGGACTATGAACGCCGCTTGCTCGCGGCGTTCGACGCGGACGTGCGCGAGTACCACCGCGCGCTCGGCAAGAACCTGGCCGGCGTCACGTTCGCCGGCATCGACGTACCCGAAGCGCGCGCCGAATGGATGAAGCCCGGTCGCGAGGGCAACAAGGTCGGCTACCACCGCGTGCTGCGCTCGAAGCTTCGCTTCATGCTCCCGAGCGGCAAGGAAAGGAGCTTCGAGCTCACGTCGATGATTTCCTGGCGCGGCGAGTGGTACGTCGTGCACCTCTCGGGATTCGATTGAGGGTCACCGTACCGCTAGCGTCCCGCGACTTCGCGCACCTGGCCGCCGACGACCCAGCCGTCCGTGCTGCCCCACTCGATGCGCGCGAGACCGGCGCGTCGCTCGAGGAGCACGACGTCGGCGCCCTCGGGGACGACGTGCCCCTCGGTCGCGCGGCCCTGGAGGGGGCGCCCCGCTTCGTCGAGCAGGCGCGCTTCTTCCACGACGACGACGGCGGGCTTCGAGGTGCGGCGGAAATTGCGCGCCGCGAAGCCGAGCCCGCCGCCGAGGACGAGCAGCATGGCGCCGATCCCCATGGCGAGCGCCGCCGGCACGCCGTGCTCCTTCGCTCTGAATCGGAGCGCGACGCCGACGGCGAGCGAGAGCGATCCGAGCGCCGCGAGCACGCCCCACGCCGCTTCCGGTAAGAGCCCCGTGACGGCGCGCGTGATGCGCGGGCGGGCGACGAGGTTCGCGCCGCCCGTGCGCGCGCGCTTCTTGCCGATTTCGCTGCGCACCGCGTCGAGCAGGGCTTCGGCCTGTGCGTCCGAGGGCCGAAGGGCGAGCGTTTCCGACAGAGCTTGCGCCGCTCGGCCGAGATCGCCCGCCTCGCGCTGCGGCGAGCGCGCCCGCCCGAGGTAAGCGACGGCGCGGTTGAAGCTCGCGTCGGGATGAACGAAGCCGCGATCGGCGAGGAGCTCGAGCCGATCGACCGCGTCGCCGTACGCGCCGCGCTCGAGGGCGTCGGCCGCCTGTGCGAACTCCGCCGGGGCGTCGAGGCCCGGAGCCGCGGGCGCTGGTTCT
>DASUTR010000442.1:0-6641 GCA_036374535.1 Polyangiaceae bacterium | reverse complement strand
TGAAGATCCCATAGCCGTACGCCTCGCCGGGGCGAGCGGCGGTCTCCACGTACGGCGCCGTGAGTGCTTCGACGAACCGGGGCCCTAGCGGATGGGTGGCAGGTTCGCTCATCGCGCGCGCCCATCGAGCCAGGTCGCGCGCGCTCGCCATGAGCCCTCCCGCCGGAACAGCGAGCGGACACCGGCTTTTCGCGCCGGCCCCCTCGGGACGCCCCCGAACGCGCACGGAAGCGAAGTCGAACGTCGCCGTAGTCATTTCCATCGGCAAAAGCACGCGTTCACGAACTGCGTTGTCGAAGGGCCGCGAGGTCGTCCGTTCGATCACGAGTCCGACGAGGGAGTAACCGATGTTCGAGTACAGGTAGACCGTCCCCGGTTGCGCTCCGAAGTGCGCGTGCCTGGGGGCGTCGGACAGGACACCGCTACCCTCGCACAGCGGGTGGCGGGGGTCGTCCACCAGCCCGGCCGTGTGCGTCATCAGCTGGTGCAACGTGACGCGCCCGAGCTCCGTGTCCGCGTCGAGCTCTGGAAGGTAGCTCGCGATCGGTCGATGAAGGTCGAGGACACCCTCGTGAGCGAGCAACACGGCCGTCGCCGCCGTGAACATCTTGGTGACCGACAGGAGTGGGAACAAGGTCTCAGCCGTCGTCGGAACGGCTTGTCCGGGCTCCGTCGTCGAGCTCTCGAGGAGCGCTCCCTCATTGCCGAGGACCGCGAGGGCACCGCTCGTCTTCCGAACTCGCTCGCGTACCTTTGCGGCGAAGCACGCAAAGCGCGTTGGCGTGGTTCCGGCGCAGGCGATTCCCGGTGGGGCTCGTCCGTCCGCCTCGAAGACACCGAAGACGTCGCCGCCCTGCCAGTGGAGGTAGGGCGTTCGGGCACACGCCGGCATCGACAGCAGCGCAAGCGCAACGAGGGAGGCGCCGAGGCCGCGAAAATTCATCGCCATACAGCGACTTCGCTCGCGCTACGCCGCAGCGCGTTCGCGACGCCACTTGGCGGAGTACGGGAGCACGAACAGGTAGAGCCCGCTGAGGAGAAGCAACGCGAGGGGGAGCAGCGGCGAATAGGTCACCCAAGCCGGCGGCTGCCCTCGCGACAGAGCGACGAAGTTTGCGATGACCGTGATCGTGAAAACGATGGATATCCAGCGGTGGGCTTTTCGAATGAACGAGCTCATGAGGACCTCTTGGAACGACGTTGGGGAGCGCCCGCCGTTTTTTCGGCGGTTTGCCGGCGTCCGGCGACGAACTCGGCCAGATGGGTGCCGGTGAGAGTCGACTTTTTCGCGACGAGTTCGGCCGGGGCGCCTTCGAAGACGACCTTCCCGCCGTCGTGTCCCGCTCCCGGCCCGAGATCGATGATCCAATCGGCGTGCGCCATGACGGCCTGGTGATGCTCGATCACGATGACCGACTTTCCGGAGTCGACCAGTCGATCCAAGAGCGCGAGGAGCTGCGCGAGGTCGGCGAGGTGAAGCCCCGTGGTCGGCTCATCGAGGACGTAGATGCCGCCCTCTTCGCCCATGTGCGCGGCGAGCTTGAGCCGCTGTCGCTCGCCGCCGGAGAGGGTCGTGAGCGGCTGGCCGAGCCGGAGATAGCCGAGGCCGACGGCGGCCATTCGCTCGAGGATGGCGTGTGCGGCCGGGGTCTGCGCCTTGCCCGAGCCGAAGAAGGTGACCGCGTCGTCGACGGCGAGATCGAGCACCTCGGCGATGTTGAGCTTCCCGAGCCGGTAATCGAGGACCGACGCTTGGAAGCGGCGCCCCTCGCACTCTTCGCAGACCGTGCTGACGCCCGCCATCATTCCTAGGTCCGTGTAGATCACCCCGGCACCGTTGCAGGCGGGACACGCGCCCTCCGAGTTCGGGCTGAATAGGGCGGGCTTCACGCCGTTCTCTTTGGCGAACGCCTTGCGGATCGGCTCGAGCAAATCCGTGTAGGTCGCCGGATTGCTGCGCCGCGACCCGTGGATCGCCGTTTGATCGATCGACACGACTCCGTCGCGCCCCGAAACGGAACCGTGGATGAGCGAGCTCTTGCCGGAGCCCGCCACGCCCGTGACCACCACGAGGACGCCGAGCGGGATGTCGACGTCGACCTTCTTCAGGTTGTGCTTGCTCGCGCCGCGTACCTTCAGCACCCCCGACGGTTTCCGCACGGACGGTTTCAGCGCGGCTTGGTCGCTCAGGTGTCGCCCCGTCAGCGTGTCGCTCTTGCGAAGTCCCTCGACCGTGCCCTCGAACACCACGTTTCCGCCGGCACTTCCGGCGCCGGGCCCCAAGTCGACGACGTGGTCGGCGATCGCGATCGCCTCGGGCTTGTGCTCGACGACGAGCACGGTGTTTCCCTTGTCGCGCAGTCGCAACAAGAGGCCGTTCATGCGCTGGATGTCGTGGGGGTGGAGGCCGATCGTCGGCTCGTCGAAGACGTACGTCACGTCGGTGAGCGACGAGCCGAGGTGGCGGATCATCTTCGTGCGCTGCGCCTCGCCGCCCGACAGCGTGCCCGAGGGACGCTCGAGCGACAGGTAGCCGAGTCCGATCTCGACGAACGAGTCGAGCGTGTGCCGGAGCGACGCGAGCAGCGGCTGGACGCTCGGTTCGTTCACGGTGCGCAGCCATTCGGCAAGATCGCTGATTTGAAGCGCGCAGACCTCGGCGATGTTCTTGCCCTTGATCTTGGAGGAGCGCGCCGCCTCGTTCAGCCGAGTCCCTTTGCAGTTGGGACAGGTTTTGAACGTGACCGCGCGCTCGACGAACGCTCGGATGTGCGGCTGCAGCGCCTCGACGTCTTTCGAGAGGAACGACTTCTGGATGGACGGAATGAGGCCCGAGTACGTGAGGTTGATGCCGTCGACCTTGATCTTCGTCGGTTCCTTGTGGAGGAGGTCGTGGAGCTCCTTCTTGTTGAATTTCTTGATTGGCTTGTCCGGGTCGAAGAACCCGCATCCGCGAAAGATGCGGCCGTACCAGCCCTCCATGCTGTAGCCGGGGATGGTGATCGCGCCGTCGTTCAGCGACTTCGAATCGTCGAAGAGCTGCGAGAGCTCGATGTCGGAGGTTTGCCCCATGCCTTCGCAGCGCGGGCACATGCCGCCGTGGTAGACGACGTCGCGCACGACGACTCGCTCGCCCTTGCCCTTGTCGACGGTCATCGCGCCGCTCGCTTTGCGGGTCGGTACGTTGAACGAGTAGGCGGTGGGCGGCCCGACGTGCGGCTTGCCGAGTCGACTGAAGAGGATGCGCAGCATCGCGTTGGCGTCGGTCACCGTGCCGACGGTCGAGCGAGAGTTCGCGCCCATGCGCTCCTGATCGACGATGATCGCGGTCGTCAGCCCGTCGAGCACGTCGACATCGGGGCGGCCGAGTGTCGGCATGAACCCTTGCACGAACGCGCTGTACGTCTCGTTGATGAGCCGCTGCGACTCCGCGGCGATGGTGCCGAACACGAGCGACGACTTGCCCGAGCCCGACACGCCGGTGAACACCGTGAGCCGCCGCTTCGGAATCTCGACGCTCACGTCTTTCAGGTTGTTCTCGCGAGCGCCCTGAACGCGGATGAGATCGTGGCTGTCGGCGGCGTTTTTCACGAGAGCCTCTCGAGCAGGTCGACGAGCCTTCCGCCCATCAGTCGCCAGCCGTAGCGCGCGCCGCCGAAGTTCTGCTTCTGATTCGGCTTGAAGCCCGACTGCACGATCGAAAGCAGCGTGCCCGAGGCGGTCGGCGTGAGCGTGAAGGTGACGACGCTGTCGATGAAGTCGCCGACGATCCAGGCGTAACGGATCTTCTTTTCGGCTTCGACCTCGAGCATCCGACAATTCACCGTGCCGTCCCACCCTCCTACGGGGGGCGCCCTCAGCGTGAACTCCGTCCCGGCTTCGGGCTTGAAGCCGACGCTGGGCAGGAGCCATTCGTTCAACAGGGTGGGGTCCGTCAGCGCACGCCACACTTTCTTCGGCGAGTGATGCAAATCGAGTTCGAAGGACACGGCATCCGTTTGTGCCGGGGCGGTCTTGTCGAGGGGTTTCATGCGTCGTTTCTCCAGCAGTCCTTCGAGGCGACCGATGTGCTCGGTCCAGAAAGCACGATAGTGCGCGAGCCAATCGATGAGCGGTTTCATTCGCGCGTCAGGTGAGGGGACTGAGCGCGTACCGTCCGTAGGCGACGAACAGAGCGAGGAGACCCATCACGATGGCCCAGGTCATGGGGTTCGTGACGGCCAATTTGACCGATTTTCGCGCGAACATCGCCGCGAGGAGCAGCGTTTCGACGGCGAGCACGGCCGCCGCGAGCGGCGTGAGTTCCGGCATGAAACCCGTGGCGGCCGGAACGACGAGCAGAATCGCACCGAGCATCTCGACGACGCCGAGCGCGCGCCATGCTCCGTGCGGAAGCGGGCTCTCCTTCGCGAGCTCTTCGAACTTGAAGGTCTTGAACCCGCCGCCGGAGAGATAGAGGAAGGCGAGCGCGACCTGTAGGATCCACATGAGGATGTTCATTCGTCCATTTTCTCCAGCAGTGCTTCGAGCCGATCGACGTGCTCGGCCCAGAATGCGCGGTAGTGCGCAATCCAGTCGATGAGCGGTTTCATTCCGCGCGGCTCGACGCGGTAGTAGACGCAGCGCCCCTCGCGCCGGCCGTTCACGAGGCCCGCGTCTTTCAACGCTGCAAGGTGCTGCGAGACGGCCGGCTGCGAGATATCGAAACGCGCCGTGAGGTCTTTCACGGCGGCTTCGCCACGCGTGAGCGATTCGAAGATCGCCCGGCGGCTGGGGTCGGCCAGCGCCAGGAAGATCTTGTTTTCCGCTACCGCGGCGAGCTGCATGACCAATTCATAAGCAACGGCTTATTGGTTGTCAAGACCCGGCTATTGACGGCGCGTCAGCCGTCACTACATTCAACTATCAGGTTGAATATAATGACCGAGCTCGACGACACTCTGAACGCGCTCGCCGACCCGACGCGGCGAAAGCTCTTGGCGCGACTCTCCCTCGGTGAGGCGCGCGTGACGGAGCTCGCTGCGCCGCTGCCGATGTCGCTGAATGCCACATCGAAGCACATCAAGGTGCTGGAGCGGGCGAAGCTCGTGCACCGTACCATTCGCGGGCGCGAGCACTTCCTGTCGCTGGACCCGCGGCCGCTCGATCGCGCCGCGCTCTGGCTCGAGACGCAACGCGCGCAATGGACGTACCGGCTTCGCAAGCTCGACGAGATTCTGGAAGAGGAGCAGACATGACGCGCTTGACCGTGAAACATCGCTTCAACGCCTCGGCGGAGCGCGTTTACGACGCGTGGTTCGACCCCGAGAAGGTGCGCCGGTTTCTCTTCACCACCGCGACGGGCGAAATCGTGCGCTGCGACATGGACGCGCGCGTCGGCGGCAGGTACGCCATCGTCGACCGGCGGAACGGCGAAGACATCCTGCACGAGGGCACGTACCTCGAGCTCGAGCGGCCGCGACGTATCGTCTTCACGCTGCGGGTTCCGAAGTACTCGCCCGACGAAGACCGCGTCACCATCGAAATCGAGCCTCGGGAGCACGGCTGCGAGCTCTTGCTGACGACCGAGACACCCGACGAGTGGGCCGATGACACGAAGCGAGGCTGGGCCATGATTCTCGACGTTCTCGACGAAACGTTGCCGGTCGAAGCCCCGACGTGCGGCGCCGGCCTCGCGCAGCACGCGGCCGTGCCGCGGCGCATCGCGGTCTACCTCGCCGAGCTCGCGGAGACGCTCGAGCTCCACCGCGTGATGCTCGTCGAGGGTGACCCCGCCTCCGAGCGCGAGGGCGACGTGTACCGCGAGCTTTCGGCGAGCTACCGCGACATTGCACAGAAGCTGCGCGACACCGCCGATCACATGGACGCGCAGCGCGACTTGCCGATGGGCGCGCACGACGAGGCCCAGTGGACCGATGCGCACACGAAGTCGTTCGCGAAGTTCGTGCACGAACAGGGGGCGCTCGCGTCGGTGCTCCGCGTCGCCGCGGCGCGCGACGAGCGCATGCTGGCGTCGATGCAGAAAAAGACGGAATGACCGGGTGGGTGAGGGAAGTCTCTACTCCCGCGCGAGCACGAGGTGCGTCGCTTTCTCGCTCGCGGCGGTCTCCGTGACCCGGTAGCCTAGAGCGCGCAGATCGAGGCCTTGCAGCAAATGCTCGCCCTTGCCGAGAAGCACGGGGCTCGAGGCAAGGTGGAGCTCGTCGAGCAGCCGCCTCTCGAGATATTGGCGGATGGTTTCGACCCCGCCGCCGACCCGCACGTCACGTGAACCCGCCGCTTCGCGAGCTCGGCGCAGCGCTTCCTCGGCGCCGCCCGTCACGAAGTGGAAGGTGGTGCCGCCTTCCATCTCGAACGACGCGCGCTCGTGGTGAGTGAGGACGAAGACCGGCACGTGATACGGCGGGTTCGTTCCCCACCAGCCGCGCCAAGCGTCGTCGCGCCACGGACCGCGGATCGGCCCGAACATGTTACGGCCGAGGATCCACGCGCCGAGGTTTTCCATTCCTCGGCGCGCGAAGTCGTCGTCGATGCCGGTCGTTCCTCCGTCTCCGTCTCCGTCTCCGTGCATGGTGCGGAACGTCCGCGTCGAGACCAACCAGTCGTGAAGCTCTTCGCCGTGCCTGCCGAGCGGGTTTTCC
>DASUTR010000441.1:0-2218 GCA_036374535.1 Polyangiaceae bacterium | reverse complement strand
TCACAGCGCGGATTCGCAACGTTGGAACTCTTCTGACCAGGTGCACTCGCCGGAGTACACGCCGCAGAGTGCTTCCAATGCAATCGCTGCGCAGCGGCAGAGCGGCGGCGCGTCGTAGCGAGAGAGGTACCAGGTAGCGTCGACGCAAACGCAAGACACCTCGAGGACGGCGGGCCCGCACCCGACATCGACGGCGTATTCACAGGTGCCCTCTCCGGTACAAAGGGCTACCCCGCCATTCGGCGGTAGCTCCGCGGGACACTGCATATTCTGCGGGTTTTGCCGGAGCCACTGCCTCTCGGGCGAGCAGATGGCGTCGCCGTGCCGACAGAAGCTCCAAGGGAACGAGCATTCGAGGCCGGGGCATCCGCACTCGTCACCCGGCGCTGGTGTCGGCGGCGGACACACGCAAACGTCCTCGGGCTGCCCCGCATCGTTGCCGCCCGTATTCTCCGGCGGAGCTTCGTCGCGCCCGGGACTCTGAACGCTCCGCCCTCCACAAGCGACACTGAGCGCGAACGCCAGAAACACCGAGCTTCGCGCGACTCCAGCCACCGCAGACGACGGTAGCACGCAACGCGCTTCGCGCCGACCGAGCCGCCGCCGTGCTCACCGCACGACTTCGAAGTGACCCATCATGCCCGCCTCGTGGTGCTCGAGGATGTGGCAGTGATACATCCAACTGCCGGGGCGATCGTCCGGCATCCAGGCGATGCGCACGCGGCTCCGCGGCGGCAGATTCACGACGTCTTCCCACGAGCGATACGCCGGGGGCTCGCCGTTGACGGAGAGGACCTGGAAAAAGAAGCCGTGCAGGTGGAACGGATGGTCCATGAGCGAGGCGTTGACGACGTCCCACACCTGAAGCGCGCCGACTTTGACGGGTCGATCGTGGTGATGCATCTCACCGTTCACGAGGAAGTCCATCCCGCGACGAAGGCTGAAGCCGACACTCATCTTGACCGTGCGCGTCGGCGGCGCGTCGCTCGGCGCCAGAGGTTCGATCGTTCTCAGGCGCTCGGGGACGGCCGCGACGGAGGGCTTCTCGGGTCCGACCCGCAGCGTCCCGAAGCGCTCGGTGCCGCGCCTGCCGATGGTCATGCGGTCGTAGCGGAGAGACTCGATGGCGAGCGTCTGTCCTTCCATGAAGGGTCCGACCAGGATTTCGATCCGGTCCGCCGCCGGAAGGAGGACTTCGGTGGCTTCCACGGGCGTTTCAATGAGGCCCCCGTCGGTACCGATGATTCGAAACGGCGCGCCGCCGATCGATAGCCGAAGGTAGCGGGCACTCGATGCATTGACGATTCGCCAGCGTTCGATCTGTCCCGCGGCGATGGTCAGCTCCGGTTCGACCGAGCCGTTGACGAGTCGAACGTCACCTTCGCGACCGTCGTGGCGCTGTTTCAAGCCGCCGAACTTCGCGATACGGCCGGCGCGGTCGAGCTTCAGATCGTCGAACACGAGGACCTGCTCGCGATCGACGACGAGTTCATCGGGACCGCGGACGATGAGCGCGCCGTAGAGTCCCTTTTCGAGCTGTTCGGTCTCGTTCGCGTGAGGGTGGTACCAGAACGTTCCGGCGTCCTTGGGAATGAAGCGGTACGTGAACGTCTCGCCGGGTTCCACCAGGGGCTGGACATCGTCCGTGCCGTCCATGGCCGAAGGAACTCGCAATCCATGCCAGTGAATGAGCGTCGGCTCCGACAGGCGGTTCGTAAACCGGATCTCGAGCGGCACGCCCTGCTTCGCCTCGATGACGGGCCCGGGAACGCGGCCGTTGTAACCGTACCCGGCGACGGTGTTGCCCGGAGCGATCTCCCACTCCGTTTCACGCGCCTCGAGGTCCACGCGGACGGTGTCCGGGCTGGTCTCGACCGTCTCGGGCGCGGGGTCAGCGTTGGTCCGGAAAGACACGCTTCGTCCGGCCGAGTGGTGGTGATGGTGCGTTTTCATTGATGTTTTCTCCTGGCGGTCTTCGGACTCGCCGTCCGAGTCACCGTGGAGACGCATGGGGCGGCGGCCCATTACAGGAGGAACGCTACCAGTCAGAAAAACGCTCCGAGGTCCGTAATCGCGCGCGTTCCGGAGCGTCTCTTGGCGGATGCAATCGGAACGCCAGCCTAATCGAGCCGAGCGTCCCTTTCGCGTGCGGCTTTATGGTGGTCTCGTCGCGAGCGCTCACCTGGCGAACGACGCCATCACGAGCATGCTGCCGGTG
>DASUTR010000440.1:0-4907 GCA_036374535.1 Polyangiaceae bacterium | reverse complement strand
CGTCCAGCCGGGAAGCTGGAGCTTCCGATTCATTTCGGCCGTGAGCTCCTCCCACGACTTCGCGCGCTCGTCGGGCCAGACGGGTCTGAGCACGGCTTTGAGGGGCTCCGGGGCAAAGCTCGAGTACCAGCGCGGCTGCATCACGCGGGACCATTTCTCCTGCGGCTTCAGACGCACCGTCGTTTCGACCATCGTGAGCGGCGCCGGATCGGTCGGCGTTTCCGCCCTCCCGATCTTTCCGAACACGCTTTCGACCTCTGGAAAGCTGCGGATGACTCGGTCCTGGATTTGAAGCTGGCGCTTCGCTTCTTCGATCGAGATGTTCGGGAACGTGATGGGCATGTACAAGATGTCGCCCTCGTTGAGCGGCGGCATGAACTCGTGGCCGAGCTTGCGCGAGAGGGCGACCGCCGAGACGACCGCGAGGACGCCGATGGCGACCGTCGAGAGCGGGCGGCGCAGCGCCACGTAGACGAACGGTTTGTAGACGGCGATGAGGAAGCGCGAGACGGGATGCTTGGCTTCGGGGTGGATCTTGCCGCGGATCAAGAAATCGCGCAGCGCCGGCGCGAACGTGATCGAGAGCAGCGCGGCGGCGAGCATCACGAACGTCTTCGTGTACGCGAGCGGCTTGAAGAGCCGCCCTGCCTGGCCCGATAGGCCGAACACCGGCAAGAACGCGATGGCGATGATCAAGAGCGAGAAGAAGATCGCGGGCGTCACCTCGCGCGCCGCCTCGGCGAGAAGCTTGTGGCGGTCGGCGCCCGGCGGCGCGTGCTCGAGCTTCTTGTGGGACGCTTCGATCATCACGATTTCGGCGTCGACGGTGGCGCCGATGGCGATGGCGATTCCGCCGAGGCTCATGATGGTCGACGGGATGTCGAGCAGGTACATCGGAATGAACGCGAGCGCGACGGCGATGGGCAGACTCAGAATCGGAAGCAGCGCGCTCCTCAGATGGAGCAAGAACAGGATGATCACGACGCTGACGACGACGGCTTCCTCGATGAGCGCGTGTTTCAGGGTGTCGATCGAGCGCTCGATGAGTCCCGAGCGGTCGTAGGCGATCTCGAGCTCGACGCCTTCGGGAAACGTCGGCCGCAGGTCGGCGATGCGTTTCTTGACGCGCTCGATCACTTCGAGCGCATTTTCGCCGTAGCGCATCGCGACGATGGCCCCCACCGCCTCGCCTTCGCCGTTCCACTCGAGCAGGCCGCGACGAATGTCCGGGCCGAAGCGCACCGTGCCCACGTCCTTCACGAGCACGGGAACACCGTTCGGGCCGCTCGCTCGCAGCGCGACGCGCTCGAGCGCCCCGAGATCCTGGATATAGCCGCGGCCCCGAACGTAGTATTCGCGGCTCGACATCTCGATGACGCGACCGCCGACGTCGTTGTTCGAGTCGCGGATGGCGCTCATCACGTCCTGGATGGTCACGCCGTACGCGCGGAGCCGGTTCGGATCGACGGTCACCTGGTACTGCTTCTGGTAGCCGCCGACGCTCGCGACCTCGGCGACGCCCTGCACGCTGCCGAGCGCGTAGCGCAGCGTGAAATCCTGGAAGGTGCGGAGCTCGTCGAGGCCGTGTTTGCCCGATTTGTCGACGAGCGTGTACTGGAACACCCAGCCGATGCCCGTGGCGTCCGGTCCAAGCACGGGCCGGGCGCCCTCCGGGAGCCGGTCGCGGATACTGCTCAGGTATTCGAGCACGCGACTCCGCGCCCAGTAGACGTCGGTTCCCTCTTCGAACACGACGTAGACGAAGCTCATGCCGAACATCGAGAAACCGCGCACGTCCGTGACGTGCGGCGCGGCGACGAGCGACGAAACGATGGGATAGGTGACCTGGTCTTCGACGAGCGTCGGGCTCCGGCCCATCCAATCCGTGAAGACGATCACTTGCGGGTCGGACAGATCCGGAATCGCGTCGAGCTTGGTGTGCTTGATCGAGTAGACGGCCGCGAGCATCGCGAACGCGACGCCGAGCACGACGAGAAAGCGATTCTTTGCGCAGAACTCGATGATGCGAGAGACCACGGCTCTGTCCTCTCAGTGTCCGGAGTGGGTCGTCGGAGCAGCGCTCGTCGCGGGTACGCCCTCGATTGCCGCGCGCAGGCGGCTCTCGGAATCGACCAGGAAGTTCGCGGTCGTGACGACGATCTCGCCCACCGAGAGTCCTTCGAGGACGCGCACCTTGTCGCCCGTGCGGCCGGCGGCGCGCACGCGGCGCGGCTCGTACCGCCCGGCTCCCTTGCTGACGAAGACGTACTGGTGCTCGCCGGTGTCGACGAGCGCTTCGACGGGAATCGCCACGCCGCGCGCCGCGGCGAGCCCGATCGTCACGTCGGCGTACATCCCCGGGCGGAGCTTCAAGTCGGGATTGTCGAGCTCGATCCGCACGCGCAGCGTTCGCGTCGCGGAATCGAGCGTCGGAAAGACGAAGCCGACCTTTCCGGCGAAGCGCTCCTCCGGGTACGCGGCGACGGAGACGCTCGCGGGTTGACCGGCGCTCACTCGGCCGATCTCGTGCTCGTAGATGTCGGCGAACACCCAAATCTTCGAAAGATCCGCGATTTCGAAGAGCTCGGTCCCGGGCTGCACGTACGTGCCCTGGACGGCGTTCTTGCGCGTCACGTAGCCGGAAAGCGGCGCCGTGACGGCGATCGTTCGTGCCGGTTTGCCCGAGCGGGCGATGGCGTCGATCTCGGCGTTCGACATACCGAAGAGCTGAAGGCGCGAGCGCGCGTCCTGTTCGAGTCCGGACGTCGCGTGCGGGCTCGAGCTCGCGGGAGCGGGGGCCGCCGAGCTCCAGCGCCGCGCCGCGAGATACTCCTGCTGCGCGGGCAGAACCTCGAGGTTGTAGATGCTCGCGAGAACCTGGCCGCGGCGGACTTTTTCACCGGTCGTCGCGACGGCGAGCCGCTCGATCCATCCCGAAAAGCGGCTATGCACTCGGGCGAGCTTCGCTTCGTCGGCGCTGACGAAACCGACGGTGCGAAGCTCGGGGGCGAGCTCGTCGAGCGTGACGGGCGCCGTCTTCATGCCAATGAGCTGAACGCGGTCGAACGTGAGCTCGACGGGAACGAGGCCGGGCACGCCCTGGACCGAGGCGGAGCTCGAAGGCGCGCGACTCGACGTTCCCGGTCCCGCCGAGGAAGCGGGCGGCGCATCCTTCCGCGCGACGAGCTTCATCTTGCAGATCGGGCAGCGAGCGTTCGCGTCGGTGGCCGTCTCCTCGGGGTGCATCGGGCAGTAATAGGGGTCCGACGGTTCGTGCCGGTGACCCTCGTGCGATATCGCTTGGTTTTCGGCCGCGCGTTTGCTTTCGCCCTCTCTCGGCACGAGCTGCATGCTGCAGATCGGACATTCGCCCGGCCCGTCCTGGACGATCTGCGGGTGCATGGGACAGTAGTATTCGGTTGCGGCGGCGCTCTTCGATGCGGCGGAGAAGACGCCGAGCGCGTAGGCGACCGAGGCGGCCGCGACGACGGCCATGCCGACGATGAGCACCCAGCGCAGCACCGCCATGGCGTGGGTTCCTCGGGGCGGCTCCGCCCGTGCGTCATCGGTCATCGCGGGGCGCCCCCGGTTGCGCCGCTTCGCAATGGCCGGCCGGCGGCGCGTTCGACGTCCGCGAGCGCGCCGTCGACGCGCGTGAGCGCTCGCTCGCGCTCGATGCGCACATCGAGCAGCGATTTCAGCGAGTCGAGCAGCGCGAGCGAATCGCCCTGTCCGCCCCGATACGCGGCCTGCGCGATCTCGACGCTCTGCGCCGCTTGCGGCAGCACGTCGCGATCGATGATGGCGAGCGATTCGCGAGCCGCCTTGAGCCTTTCGAAGGCCTCGAAGAGCTCGTAGCGCGCCGCGGCGCGAGAGCTCGAGAGGGCGCTGCGCTCCGCCGAAACGCGCGCTTCGGCCGCGCGGACTTCTTCGCCGTAGCGTGGGTTGAGCCAGGGCAGGCTCATCGAGAGCATCACGCCGTAGTTGTGCTTGTCCTCCATCATCGTCGGCATGAACATGTACTGGACGCCCACCATGAAGCTCGGCCAGCGCTGGATCGAGCGCGCCGCGTCGAGCTCGTGCTCCCGTGCGCGCGCGGCGCTTTCGGCGGCGACGAGCTCGGGACGATCGGCGAGCGAGCGTTCGAGCTCGGCGGCTCGGAGCTCGACCTCTGCGGGCTGGAGTGCGGCGGGCGGTCCGAGCGGCGCCTCGACCGGTCGCGCCATCAACGTATTCAAAAGGCCGCGTGCCGTCCGTCGCTCGCCGTCGACGACGGCGACGTCGTTGTGAAGCCTCGAGATGGACACGGCCGCGCGAAGCACGTCTTGTTGAGACCCGCGTCCTCCCTGGTAACCGGCTCTCGCGACGTCGAGCACTTGCTCCATGAGACGCATGTGGTCCAGGTGAACTCGGAATTCGCGGTCAGCGCGGTAGTACTGGGCATACGCGCGACGCACGCGAAGGACGAGGTCTTGTTCGCGCGCCCGCCGCGTTTCGCCCGTCACCTTTGCCTGCTCGCTGGCGGCGTCGGCCCGGGCACCCAGGCTTCCGGGTGCCGGGATCGACTGGCGCAGGCCGAACATGTGCATTTGCGCTTCATCGAGCGCGAGCGGCCGAGCGAGAGGCTGCGCCCAGAGTTGGTACTCGAACTCGGGATCCGGCAAGCGAGCGGCAGCGGGGGCGGATTCGCGATCGGCACGCGCCCGCTCGCGCGCTTCCGTCAGATCGGGGTTGTTGGCGAGGGCCACGCGCAGAACGGCGTCGAGCGTCGTTTCGTCCACGAGCGAGCGTTCGAGCGCGGCGGTCGTCCCAGCGTTCGCTGCGGCGGGCTTTCGCTCCTGACCGGACACGGGGGCGGTAACGAGCGCGCCCGAAATCGCGAACGGCGCGGCGAATCGGGCCGAGCG
>DASUTR010000439.1:0-2911 GCA_036374535.1 Polyangiaceae bacterium | reverse complement strand
GCTCGACGGTATCGCGGAGATCGCCAAACGCCGCCGCGAGGTGATTCTTGCGACCGAGAAGCTCCAGGCGGAGCGCAACGGCGCGAGCGAAACCATGGCCGCCCTCGCGAAGAGTGGCGACAAGGCCGCGCTCGAGGCGCGGCGAGCCGAGCTCAAGAAGCTCAGCGACGAAGTGAAGCGCCACGAGACGGAGCTCAAGGAAGTCGAAGCGGAGCTCGAAGAGCGGCTGCTCGTCGTGCCGAACCTGCCGCACGAGAGCGTTCCCGACGGCAAGAGCGACGCCGAGAACCCCGTCGTGCGCACGGTCGGGGAGAAGCCTGTGTTCGACTTCGAGCCGAAGGCGCACTCGGAAATCGGCGAAAAGCTCGGTATTTTGGATCAAGATCGCGCGGCGAAGCTTTCGGGTGCGCGCTTCTCGGTGCTGTGGGGGCTAGGGGCGCGGCTCGAACGCGCGCTCATTACGTTCATGCTCGATCTTCACACGAAGGAGCACGGCTACACCGAGGTGTACCCGCCGTTCCTCGTGAAAGCCGACGCGCTCCGCGGCACCGGCAACTTCCCCAAGTTCGAGGACCAGGTGTTCAAGACGGAGCGCCGCGACCCCGACGACACGAGCGCGCTCTATCTGGTGCCGACGGCAGAGGTTCCCGTCACGAACCTCCACGCCGACGAGATCCTCGAAGGCGAGAGGCTGCCCGTGGCCTACACCGCTTACACGCCGTGCTTTCGCAGCGAAGCGGGTTCGTACGGAAGGGACGTGCGCGGCCTCATCCGCCAGCACCAATTCGACAAGGTCGAGCTCGTTCGCTTCTGCGCCCCGGAAAACGCGCTCGCCGAGCTCGAGCTCCTGACGGGCCACGCCGAAGAGGTGCTGAAGCGGCTCGGTTTGCACTACCGCGTCGTCGAGCACGTGACGGGCGATCTCACGTTTTCGTGCACCAAAGGCTACGATCTCGAGGTTTGGCTCCCGGGACAGAACGCGTACCGCGAGATCTCGAGCTGCTCGTGGTTCGGCGATTTCCAGGCGCGCCGCGCGAAGATCCGCTACCGCCCCGAGCCGAAAGGCAAGCCGCGTCTCGCCCACACGCTGAACGGCTCCGCGCTCGCCGTCGGTCGTACCTGGCTCGCGATCCTCGAGCAGTACCAGCAAAAAGACGGCAGCGTCGTCGTCCCGAAACCGCTCCGCGATTTCATGGGGACCGATCGCATCACGCACTAGCAGAGCTTGACTGTCTCGACCCCGACCTGCCTCTCGAGCGTGTCGGACGTTTCACTCGGCTGATTAGAACCCCGGCGTCGAGTCGGCCTGGCCGAACTCGTTGTCGCCCCAGCAGACGACGCTGAAGTCGTCCTGCACGGCGCAGCTGTGGCCGCCGCCGGACGAGACGGCGAGGAACGTGCCGTCGGGCGGCTGGGCGCGGCCGTCGCCGTGCTCGGGGCTCTCCCAACACGCGAGAGCGCCGTCGGTCGTGAGCGCGCACGCGTGCTCGATTCCGACGCTCAGCGACGAGTACGTTCCCCGCGGTACTTCACCCGACGGAAGTCCCCAGCAGGCGATGGTGCCGCTCGTGCGAATACCGCACACGCGCCAGTAGCCCGCGTCGATCATCTGAAAGCGATCGCTCGCCGGCGTATTGGCCACCTGCCCGTAGAAGTTGCTACCCCAACACCTGGCCGCGCCGCCCGTCGTGAGGGCGCAGCCGAAGTAGAGCCCGAGGGACACCGACGCGAAGCCTTTGTCGGTCGGGATGCTGCCGAAGAGCTCGTCGTTGCCGCCGCCCCAGCACTGGATTCCGCCGTCGGTCGTCACGCCGCACGCGGACCCCCAAGCGCCGGCGCTCACCGAACGGTACGCCGCGTCGGGCAGGCTCGAATCGCTGAGAAACCCCGCGCCCCAGCAGTGCACCGTGTTGCCCACGCGACCGCAGGTGTTGATCACCGCCCCGTCGGCGACCTCGTCGAGAAGCTCCGTCGTCGCGTTCGTCTGGCCGTAGCGGTTGTCGCCCCAGCACGTCACGGCGCCGTCGCCCGCGAGCGCGCAGCTGTGCGTCTCTCCCGCGAGCACGCCGATGTAGCGGGTACGCTCGCAGAGGCGGCCCGTAAAGCCCGGGGTGCACTCGCACTCGATGCCGCCGGACACTTCGTTGCACGTGCCGCCGTTGTCGCAAGGGTTCGGCTCGCACCCATTCACGTCGAGCTCGCAGCGCATGCCGGCGTAACCTTCGGGGCACTCGCACACGAACTCGTCGATGCCGTCGTGACAGATGCCGCCGTTCATGCACGAGCCGGCCATACAGTCGTCGATGTTCGTCTCGCAAAGCTCGCCGCTGAAACCGTCGGAGCAGTCGCAGTGGATGCCGTCGACCGTTTCGACGCAAACCGCGCCGTTCCGGCACGGGTTCGGCTCGCACGGATCGCCCGCGGTTTCGCAGCGCTCACCCGTGAACCCCGGTTGGCAATCACACGTGAAATCCCCGAGCCCGTCGCGGCACGTGCCGCCGTTCTCGCACGGATCGGGCTCGCAATCGTCGTCGTTCGTCTCGCAGCGCTCGCCCGAAAAGCCCGGCGCGCACCTGCAACTCGGAGCGCCGTCCGCCTCGACACAGCTCCCCGAGTTTTCGCAAGCGAACTCGGCGCATACGCCGCCAGTACCGCTCGTCCCACTCGAGCCGCTCGTCCCGCTCGTTCCGCTCGTCCCTCCGGTGCTCGTTTCGCCGCCCTCGCCGGCGCTTCCGCCGGTGCCCGAGCCGCTCGTGCCGCCGCTGGAGTTTCCGCCGTTCTCGTCGTCGTCGCCGTCGCCCTCGAACGCGGAACCGGCGCAGCCGCCCGCCACGACGAGCGCCAGAAGCCCTCCGGAAGCGACGACCGAGGCCCGAGCCCGCAGTCGAAAGATCATCATCGTTCGATAGCT
>DASUTR010000438.1:0-4430 GCA_036374535.1 Polyangiaceae bacterium | reverse complement strand
TGCACGGCTTGCGGTGAGGGCGACAGCACGATGTGAACGCGGGCGTCGTCGCGCATGCGCCGGAGCGCGTCTTCGCGGGCTTCGTCTCGCGCCCAGCGATCGAGCGTGGCGCGGGCGCGTTTCCGACGCCTGCGCCACGCGACCCCGAAGAGCACCAGGGCGAAGCCCCAGACGGCGGTGCCGCTGAACAGCACGGGCCAGAACGTGTAGCGCTTGGCGACGTCTTCGCGCCACTCGTGCTCGAGTGTTTGCAGATCGATGGCGTAAGCGTGACGCATCGCGTGATCGAGATTCTGACCCTCGCGTAGCTGTTGGACGAGGGCGCGGAAGCGATGCGATTCCTGATTTCGCACGAGGAAGCGCACGACATCGACGGCTTGGGCGTAGGCGACGCTCACTTTGCTCTCGTCGCTCGGGAACGAACGCTCCATGTCGGACAGCGGAATCAAGCGGTCGGACAGCGTTGCCGTGTAGAGCTCCCACATGCGGTTGAACGACGTTTCGCCGGACGCGAGGACGGCGAACCCCTCGTTGAACCAGCGCGGAACGGGGCGATCGCCGACGGCGTCGTAGAGCGCGATGTGCGCGAGTTCGTGCCGGAACACCTGCGCCAGATCGTAGTTCGGGTTTGCGTGGCGCGGGTTCAGCGTGAGCAGGACGAGCCCGAGCCCCGAGTAGGCGACGCCTTCGGCGTACGCCGGGTACGGCGCACCGACGGGCGCGAGCGTCTCCATTTCGCCGGCGGTTCTCGCGATGTCCACGCGAACGCTCTTCAACACCGGCTGACCGAGACGATCCGTGAGATCTTTGCGGACGCGGTCGGCTTCCGCGATGAGCGGCTCGATGCGCTGGCGCGCGCTCGGGTGGAAGGTGAAGCGGATCCAACCGCCGTCGTAGGTGCCGAAGCCGGAGGCGACGGCCGGCATGCGAACTTGTCCGGGGCGGACGCGGGGTGCGTCGGCGGGCGGTGCGCTCGAGTGTTCGAGGCTCGGGTCGGCCGCGGGCGGCTCGGCGCCGGCGACGGGCCCGCCGAGCTCCGTGCGGCCGGTGCGCACCGGTTCGTCGCTCGGGACCTCGGCTCCGGCTACTCGGGCCGTCGCGCTCGTGACGAAGAGCGCGATGAAGAAGAGGAGCCGAGAAAAATACCGAACGAGCATGGACCGAGCCGTCGCGACCGCGGTCTAGGAAATGTAAGAACGGGATCCGGGTCAGTCAACTTGCCACGCGCGCGCTCAGAACCAGGTTACCGGGCCGCCCAGAACGGGAGCCCCGCTCCGTACCGCGGCTCGCGCTACTCCCTGTGCGGCGACGAGCCCCGCGACGACTACGGCGACCCACAAAGGACCACCGGCGCGTCCGAGCAGCGCCGCCGTCCGCGGTAACCGCAAGAGTAGATAACCGAGCGCGGCCGTGGCGAGCGCGCGCAGGCCGTCGAGCACGTGGGGTACGAGGTTCGGCGCCCCGAGAGCGCGCACGATGACGAACGCGGTGCTGGCGAGCGCCCCCACCGTCAGCAGAACGCGCACGGCCCGGCTTGGGATCGTGCTTCCCGCGTGGGCGAAGCGCAAGAGCCGCCAGGCGAGCAGGACGGAAAGCAGAATCATCACGAGTGCGAGCACGGCGTACGTTGCCGCGCCGAGCGGCCGGTGGTTCGTCCCGGACTTCAATGCGTTCGCGAGCACGGCGAGCGGCGCGGCGGCGAGGGCGAAGCCGTACAGGGCAGCGCGCAGGCCCTGCGACTCGCCCCGAGGGGCCGCAGCGAGGACGAGCGCGGGGCCGAGAACGAGGGCAGTCCCACCGGAAAGCAAGACCAGGGCCACGAGGGCGCTCGTTCCCTCTGCCGTCACGCGGGGTAGCGCCGGCAGCGCCGCGATGACGGACGCCAGCGCTCCGACGCCGAGAGCGGCGCTCGTCGCCTTCACACCGGCCTGAGCTCGAGCCGCACGCGCTCGGCGGCCACGTCGGGGACGTAGCCGTTTTCGAGCAACCAGCGAACACTACGAGCGAGTGTTTCCCGTGCCGGGCGGTGTTCGTAATCGAGCTCCTGCTCGGCGCGCTCGCTCGTGACCCATACGTAGCGGTGGGCGTAGTCGCGCACGAGTTTGCGCGTCAGGATCGGTTGCTTGCCGGACCATTTCGCGCCGAGCTCGACCGCGGCGGCGAGCATCCAAGCCGCGCCGGGGCCCCACGGGTTGCTCGGCTCGGCGAGCCCGGTGATGTCGGCGAGCATCTCGAAGAACTGCGTGTACGTGACGTTTTCGCCGCCGAGGATGTACTTCGAGCCGACATTGCCGACTTCCATCGCGCGAATGTGGCCGCTCACGACATCCTCGACATCGACGACGGAGATGCCGCCCTGGGTGGTGGGCACCGAAAGCGAAGGCGACATCGAGAGATAGCGCACGAGGCTCGCGCCGTTCGGCGTGGGCTTCACGTCGCCCGGTCCGAACACCGCGCTCGGCAACACGCTGACGATCGGCATGCCGTCGGCGACGAGCTCGTCGACGACACGGGCCGCTTCGACCTTGGCGGCGACGTACGGCTCGGCGTCCGTGAGGTTGTACGCGTGCGACTCGTCCATGGGCTCGGCCGCTTCCGTCGAGCCGAGCGTCGCAGCGCTGCTCGTGACGACGATGTTCTCGACGCCCCGGCGCCGGGCGGCGCCGAGGACGGCGCGGACGGCGAGCCCGGCGTCCTTCACCATGGCCGCACCGCGCTTCGGGCCGTATTCGAAGGCGCCGGCCACGTGAAACAGTTGGTTACAGCCGACGAGCGCCCGGTAGACGGTATGCTCGACCGTGACGTCGCCGACGGCGAGCTCGAAGCGATCGGCTGGGAGCGCCTCGAGGCCTCGCAGGTTCGCGCCGGCCCGGACGAACGCCCTCACGCGCTCGCCGCGCTCGACGAGCCGCTTCACGAGGGCGCCGCCGATGAAGCCCGAGGCGCCGGTTACGAGGATCCAAGGGTTTTTCATGAAGCGCGGTGTTACCACTACTTCGTTTCCTTCACTCTTGGAATCTTGAACGAGCCTGCAGAAAGGGCTCGACGAGGCTAGCCCCCCTCTCGGCGTCGCAGGTATTGTCGCGTTCGTGGCCGAGGTTCCGCGCTCCCCGGGGAACGGGGCCGTCAAGCTGCTCGTCGTCGAGTCCGGCGATCTCATCGAGCGCTCGTTCTCGGGACACGGCTACGGCATCACGCGCGTCGCTGGCCGCGGCGAGGCGCTCGCCACGGTGAAGCGGCTTCGCCCGGCGGCGGTCCTCGTGCACCTCGAGCCGCCCCAAGAGAGCGAAGCGAGCTTCGTGCGGGCCCTGTCGCGTGCGACGATCGCGCCCGTCTTGCTCGTCACGTCGCGTACGAACGAGCGGCGCATCGTCGAGCTCCTGAAGGCAGAAGCCGCCGGATTGCTCTTCGAAGAGGACGTCCCGTCGCGCCTCGTCGCGGCGATTCCCGAGCTCGTGAAAGGCGCGACGCCGCTCTCGAACGAGGTGTCGCACCTCGTCATGGCGCGCGCGCGACGCCATTCGTCCGAGCTCATCGCAACCGCCGAGGTCGCGCACGCGGCGCCGCCCGGGGCGCGTCTTGCGGGGCGCAAGCGGGAGATCCTGGCGATGCTCGCCAAGGGTCTGAGCTACGACCAGATCGGCGTGGCCCTCGACATCAGCGTCAACACCGTGCGCTCGCACGTCCGCGAAATCTACGCGACGCTCGAGGTCACGAGCAAAGTCGAGGCCGTCATGGTCGGGCTCGAGCTCGGGCTCATCGATTCGAAGTAGACTCGCCCGCGAATGAACGACAAAAGACTTGCGGTAGTCGTCGCCGATTTCAATCGGCGACTCGTGGACGCCATGCTTCGCTCGGCGGAGGACGAAGCGGCGAAGCTCGGCGCGCGGGTCATCGCGACGGTGCGCGTGCCGGGTAGCTACGAGACCCCGCTCGCGGCGGACGCTCTCTTCCGTCGCGCGGACGTCGCCGCGCTCGTCGTGCTCGGATACATCGAGCGCGGCGAGACGCTCCACGGCGAGGTGATGGGGCACGTGGTGCACCGCGCGCTGCTCGACGCGAGCCTGCGCTACGAAAAACCGGTGGGGTTCGGCTTCATCGGTCCCGGCGCGACGGCGCGCGACGCCGAGAAGCGAAAGGACGACTACGCGCGCGCCGCCGTGCGCGCCGCCGTGCGCATGCTCGACGTGCTCCCGGAAATCGCGAGCTCGAAGCGGAAGGGTGGAGCGCGTCGACGGCGCGGCTGAGCGCCGTACGCGCGGCGCTCGCCGCGCGCACGGCTGCTCGAGTCGAGTCTTCTTTCAGTGAAGCTCGCCGGCGTCGTGTCCGCACCAGTCGGAGCCCCAGCTCGCGTCGGTTCCGCCGAAGATGACGCTGCCGGAAACCGCGTAGTCGACCCACTTGTTGCCGCTGTTCACGTCGTGACAGAG
>DASUTR010000437.1:0-2060 GCA_036374535.1 Polyangiaceae bacterium | reverse complement strand
GAGGATCAACGCCGCGTATCCCCGAGCACGAGCTCGAAACGCACCTTGCCCCTGAGGTTTCGCAGCGCGGAGCGCTTCGCGCGCTTCTCGATCTCCAAAAGCCCTTCGACGAGCGTGGGTGTGAGGCCTTTGCCCGTGATTCGCATGGCCGCCGCGAGTGGCTTTTCGGGCAGGTTTACCGTCACTTTTCGTACGGCTTTGGACATGGCGGAGTATGGCCCCGGAACCTTACGGGCGCCAAGCCCGGCTCGATCTACGGCTCGACGGTCGTCTCGTACTTACCCTTGCCGCCTTCGATCTTGATGACGACGGCGCTCTTCTGCGCGTCGCGTTTCGAGTCGATCGTGATCTTGCCGGAGACGCCCTCGAAGTCTTTCGTCTGGCCCATGGCGACGCGGATCTTGTCGGAGTCGAGGCTGCCCGCGCGTTCGATGGCGGCGAAGAGCACGGCCGCCGCGTCGTAGCCAAGCGCGCCGAGACCCGTCGGTTCGATGCCGTATTTCTTCTTGAAATCGGCGACGAACTTCTGCGCCTTCGGCGTGGCGGCGTCGGGTGCGAAATGATTCGAGAAGTACGAGCCGTCGAGCGCCGCGCCGCCGATCTTGAAGAGATCGGGAGCGTCCCAGCCGTCGCCGCCC
Organism: Polyangiaceae bacterium; assembly: GCA_036374535.1. Lineage (GTDB taxonomy): Bacteria > Myxococcota_A > Polyangia > Polyangiales > Polyangiaceae > PMG-095. The sequence goes on along the minus strand of DASUTR010000437.1, from coordinate 1,422 downwards.
ATCATCGGTATCTTCAAGCCGAGGCGGTCCTTCGTACGCGCGATGGCGCCGACCTCGGCGTAGTAGCCGGGCACGTAGAGGGCCTGGGCGGCGGAGCCTTTGATCGCGGTGAGCTGCGCGCTGAAGTCGGTGTCGCCCGCCGAGTACGATTGCTCGACGACGATCGTGCCGCCGAGCGCCGTAAAGCTCGTCTTGAACGCGTCGGCGAGGCCGATCGAGTAGTCGTTCTTCACGTCCTTCAGGATCGCGACCTTGTCCATTTTCAGAGTGTTGCGCGCGAACGTCGCCATCACCCTGCCCTGGAACGGATCCAGGAAACACACGCGGAAAATGTAGTCGCCGACCTCGGTCACCTTGGGATTCGTCGACGACGGCGAGACCATCACGACCTTTCGCCGCTGCGCGACACGCCCGCCCGCGAGCGACAGACTCGAGGAGACTTCGCCGAGAATCGCGTTCACCTTCTCGACGTCGATGAGGCGCGAGACCGCGTTCGATGCTTCGGCCGAGTCGCCGCGGTCGTCGAGCGTCACGATGCGAACCGGCTTCTTCAGGACGCCGCCCGCGGCGTTCGCCTCGTCGGCCGCGAGGCGCACCGCCTTGTCCGTGTCTTGCCCGAAATGCGCGGTGTTGCCCGTCATCGAAGCGAAGTGTCCGACGACGAGCTCCTTCGCTTCGGGAGCGGCGGGACCGCCGGACGCTTTCGTGCCCGGCGCGGTACCTCCGGGCTTCTTGCAACTCGTCGCGAACGAGAGGGCGAACGAGGCGATAGCGAGCACGAGAGCGCTGCGGCGAGCGAAGAGCATGCGCGCAAACTAGCGCCGATCCGAGCGCGCTGACAACGCCGCAGGCGGGGCGGAAATGCGGACTCGAACGCCGTGCCGCCGTTACGGCGAAACCGTCTCGACTTGCGAGCCGACGTGCAGGAGCTCTTGGTCGATGTGGCGGCTCTTCTGGATCGCCTTGTCGAGCAGGCCGCGCACGTTCACGCCGTCGGGGTGCTCGGGACGCGCCCCGAGCTCGCGCTCTTCATTGCCGCAGACGATGGGTTCGCGTGACGTCTGAATGCGGCCGCGAGTATCGCGCGGGACGGCGCGGACGAGCTCGCGGATGAGTGCCGCGCTCGCGAAGTAGCCCGCGTCGCGGTCGTTTCCGATGGCGACGCCGACGAGCCGCCAGTCGGAGTCCCAGAGCCCCGAGCCGGAGACGCCGACGCGCAGCCGTTCGGTGCGAACGAACCCCTCCTCCACCTTGCGCGGATGAATGGCGACGACGCCCCAAGGCTTCGGAACGTGCGCCACCATGCTCGCGACGGCGTCCACTTCGGCGGGCTTTTGCCGGAGCTCGGCGGGCACGAGGTGCGAGGTCGCGAAGAGCGCGAGGTCGTTCGTCGGATCGCGCACCACGACGAAGCCGCGGCCG
>DASUTR010000436.1:0-15399 GCA_036374535.1 Polyangiaceae bacterium | reverse complement strand
CGGCGCGGAAGTCGCAGTCCGCAGCGTGACCGAGCGGCCATGGCCGAGCGGAGCGCAGTTTCGCGTACTTGCCGTGATAAGGCCGTATATGCCCGTTCCGAGCGGCTTCGCTGCGGGCGTTACGCCTCCTGAGACTTACGCGGCCGAGTCGTCCGTGCTCGCCGAACACGCGCGGGACTGGTCGGAGCGCGCGGCGGACACGCTGCAGCGGGCGGGGCTTTCCGCCGAGGCTCTTGTTCGTTACGGCGATCCCCGAAGTGAAATTGTCGACGAAGCCAGCTCGTCGTCGGCCGATTTGGTCGTCGTAGGATCACACGGCCGCACCGGGCTCAAGCGGCTGCTGATGGGCAGCGTCGCCGAATCCGTCGTGCGTCACGCGCCGTGCTCCGTCGAGGTCGTGCGCGAGAAGGCGCCCTGAGGCGCGGCGCACCCGATCGCCGATGATGCGGCGGCGGCCGGCGCGGCGCCGGATCATTACGCGGCGCTACGCCGCCCAACCCGAATTTTTTTCCGCGGGGGAGGGTCCCCGATGACACCCGGAGCTGGTTCACCCGGCTCACGCCGCGGATGAGGCGGATCACGAACGGGAGGCTCTTTCGCGGGTGGGTCGCGGCGCGGACGGCCGGGGGCGGGATCGCGCGCGGGCGGCTTCCGAGGACGCGGATCTTCCGCAGGGGCCTTTTTTCCGGGACCAGCGCCGCCGCCCGACGAAGTATGCCATTCGATCATCGCAGCGAAGAGCAAGCAAGCTTGGTTCCATCAATCGACCAACGGCAGCCGTCTGGGCGGAAGGCGGCACGTTACGCGGGGAACGAAACGGGGCTCCGGTGAGTTTCTGAAAACCAACACGCGGAGCTCCTCACCGGGTGCCACGACGATACGACGGGGTTCGGGATTCGCGTTGCTCGACACCTCGCAGCGTGCGGGGATCTGGCAGCGGCTCAGCAAGCGCACGAAGTGATCGTGACCGCGGGGCGTTTTGATCACCTCCGGCCACGAAACGACACACGTCGTCGGCACTCCAGCACCCGGCGTCTGAGCACCATCACCGGAGGCAAGACTCAGAACGAACGCAACGAGCGACACTGGACGGAGCACGACGAGAGCCGAGCAAGCATCGTTCCGCCGCGCCAGCCGTCCATCTCGAGAGCCGATCGCTCGAGAACCGACCGCGAACCCTTCTGCCCTACTGGCATCTCGGAAATCGGGACATACGTTGCCCGAATGCGTTGGCGGTGCATCGAATCATTCCTGCTATTGGCAGCGCTGGGCTGCGACAGCAGCGCTCGCTCCAGTTCGCCTCGCGCGAGGCATGTGCCGACCCAACACGCGGCAGCGTCTGGGGCGGTGCAATTCGACGTCGAAGCCCTACGTGAAGAAGCCGAGCGCCTCGCTGAGCACCTCGAGAGGATTCGGCAACTGCGCTTCGTTGGCATGGATGAAGGCCCGGTTCCGCCCTTCGTGTTGGCCGCTGTGGACGGAACCGAGTTCGATTCTGCGGAGCTCGTGGGACATCGGCCGTTCGTCGTGGCTTTCTTTGCGACGTGGTGCGAAGCATGCGGACGCAAATTCCGCCGCCTGAGCAGCGCACTCGGCGAAACCGAGCCCATGCTCGTGATTCCGATTTCCGTCGACGGTCCGGAGACGCGCCACCGTATCGAAGCGTATTTGCGAGGCGTAGAGCTGAGCGCGCCGGCGGTCCTTGCGTCCGACTACCCCTTTTTCACGCTTTCCTACAACGCCTTCGACACCGTCCCTCTCCTGGTCATCGTCGGAAGAAACGGTGGATTGGTCGACTACCAGCTCGGGAACGAACCGGAGCACGAGGCCCGCCTCGTCGCTTCGCTTCGGCTCGCGCACGTCATTGGTCCCCTCGCTCGCCCCGAGTTACGGGCCCCGTCCTCCGACGACGAGCTTTGAATGTCTCGCCGGGTGCACCCCCTTCATCGAATCCGATACTCGAGCTCGAGCGGCGTCCCGCCGCGCGTGGCCTGCACACGAATGGTGCTCGCAGTTCGGAGCTTCGCGTACGCCTGCAAGGCCGCGGCGGGGCCAGTGAGCTCGTAGCCGTTCACCGAGAGTAGCCGATCGCCGGACTTCAAGCCGATGACGTCGAGAAGGCTGCCCGCCGGGACCTTTCGAAGCTCGAAACCGACGACTTTTCCTTCGACCTGTGCCGGGCGAAGCCGAACGGAGCGCAGCAGGGTCGTTGCGCTCTCCACCATGGCCTCGAAGGCGGTGCGGTCGATTCCGAAGCTCGTCGAGCTCAACCGCTCGATCTTCGCTGCAAGGGCATGAGGCAGCTTCGACGCCCCTCCACTCCTCTGCGCCTCTTTCGCACTCGTGACTGGCGCGGACGCAGCCGGCGAAAGGCCGGGAGGCGGAGGCTGATCGAAGAGCACTGTCTGACACAGTCCGTCGTCTCCGCTGAGCCAGACCGCCGGGCCCCACTCGACCGGATTTCTGCCGATGAACGCTACGCGTCGGTGCCCCACCATGTCGCCGACGCGGCGCACTGACGCGCGCGGTTCGTCGCCGGTCTCCACCATTGCCGTAGATTCGAGCGGGTTCTGACTTTGAGTCGTGGCGACCACCCGCACGCCGGCGCAACGTGGCGCTCGCAAAGGATCGACGGGTGGAGCCGGCACCGGGGGCGGCTCACTCGGTTTCGGAAGAGGTCCCGTGCGCGAGTCGAACACGTTGCGCTCGAGAATGATGTCGCCCGCCGGCACGGCGTCGCGAGGCACACCGACGGAGTAAGAGGGCCGTTGTGCGCCTTTTCTCGACAGCAGCGCCTCGCGAATCAGCGCGTTCACAGCGCGCACGTGAAAGTACGCGGCGAGCACCGTTGCGAGCGCCGCGGCGGCTAGAACCAGCACGCCTGTTCGCCGATGGGCGACGACCATTCTTCGTCTTGCCATCGAGCCTTCGCCGGCGCCATCCCGAACTGGCCAGGGCGAGAGGAACGATCGTTGGATATCAAACTAAATGTTCACGACGAGCGTCCACGGGCCGCACCTCGTGCGATGTCGCAAGAATCCTCGGCAGTTGCGAGCGCCCGTGCGGTGTGGCGTGGCGTCGAGCCACGCCAGCCGGATCTCCCGCGGTCATTCGCCACGCGGCGCGGCGACGAATTGCACCTGGTAACGCTCGACGTTACGGCGCAGCGCGACGGGTCGCTGGACCTCGACGCCGTCGACGAGCGCGCGCGTCCAGTTCGGCTCGACCGTGATCGACAGCGTAGAACCGGCAAGTTCGACCTCGTCTAGCGCGAACGCGACCGTCTTGAACGGGCGCAAGTAAATGCATTCACCGGTCAGCGTCAGGCCGAGCATTCTGATGAGATATTCCCAACACGCCGTGTAGCGTGGATACGGCGGAAATCTGGGCGTGTCCTTGCCCCATTCGTTCAGAACGACGACTTGTCCCTCCGCGTCGACGGCGCGGTTCCATTCTCCCACCGCCAAGTGACAATCGTTCAGGCTCGATTCGACGGACCGAAAGACGTCCAGGCTCTGCGCTTCTTCGCCGACGAAACCCAAGAGAGACGCTAGATCGAGCTGCGCGCCGAGCCAGCAGGTTCTTGCGTGATAACCGGACTCGGCGTCGGGGCGACCGTCAGGAAGCATTCCGTTCACCCAGCCGCGGAACGAAGACGAGCCAGCCTCGACCAGGTTGTTCTTGTAGATGGTCTCGAGCGCGGAGGCGAGGCGCCCGCGAGGAAGCACGTCGCCGCTCGATTCGTCGACGAGCACGACCCATGCTCCGAAGAGTTGATCGGTAAAGACCGCTTCCTCGCGGCTCACCTCGGAGGCGCCCGGAGTTCTGTGGAAGCAGCGGAAATAGCCCATGTCGTCGCTCCACAGGTGCTTGATGAGATTCTGTCTCACGATGGGCACGAGCTCGCTCGCGCTCGTCTCCGCGACCCGAAAGGTCCTGCCCGTGGTACTGCCGATGCGAGAGAGCGCGTGCAGCGCGTACAACCACGCGACGTTCACGTACGCGCTCGCGCCCGGCATCATCCATTCGTCGTAACTCTGGTTTCCGTTGGACGAGGTCAGAAGGTGCTCGAATGAACCCTGGCCGTACGCGTAGTTTGCTGCCGCTCCTGCGACGTCCGAGGCGCCGGCGAGCCACTCGGTGTCGTTGAACCACAGGTGCGCTCGCCAGAGCCGCGTCAGGAACGTCGGTTCTTCGGAATAATGGGTCGGGTCCACCCAGAGCGAATGCCAGACGAATCCCGCGCGGGCCCCGTCTTTGGGAATTGCGCCGATGTACTGATCCAGATCGATACGCTCGAGCTCGGGCCAATTCACGAGGTAGACCCAGTTCGCGTAGACGGCGACGTCCATCGTGTTCACCCAGTGATGAGGCGCTTCGATGGCGAAGAAGCACGAATCGGCCATCATGGTCGAGGTGATGACCGAAGACAGCGACGAGAACCACAGGCGCTTCATCGCGGCCGGCACGTCGAACGATGCGCGCCACGCATCGATCGCGCGCGACCACTCGTCGGCGTGCTGCTCGGCCAATCGAATTACGTCCATGGCCCCGGAAAATCGTGCTGCGTAGTGTCGACGGTAAGTGGCGGTAGCCGCCGGCGACGGCGTCCGAAACTCGGGGAAGTACCAAGCAATGACGAAGCGAACGGTGCGTCGCTCCTCGGGAGCGAGCTCGACCTCGAAGAAGACGCCGCTTTCGTCCGCCTTTCCTCCGTGCGCGGCGAAACGAACGTGACCCCCTTGTCGTGCGCGACACGCGGTCTCGTCCTGAACCTTCAGCGTCTCGGCGTGTGCTAGGCGAACCCGCAAGGCACGGACGCGCGACGCTCGATTCCGAATCGTGAGCTCGAAGATCTGAACGGGCGTGGTCGAGGTCTCGACGTCGTGCGGTACGAGCGGCGAAAACGCCGTCATCACGATATCGAGCTCGCTTGGCGCGTGCTCGAAGCGGAAATGCGCCTTCGGGAGCTCCGCGTAGGCGAGCACCCGCTCGGCGACAACGACGTCCCGTGGCAGCGCGGCATTACTCCAGCTCGGCGAATATTGCTGAAGTGCATAAGCCACGTGCTCTTCCGTAACGAAGAAGCCGTACTCCGCGGGCAATCGCAGCGATTGAAAGTCCGGGCCCATGTCGGGAGGCCCCGAGAAAGCCTCGCGCGAGAAGCCGTTGCGACCGAAGACCGAGTGCCCGCTCCCGAGTGTTCCGATCGGAACTCCTTCGCCGTGGCTCACGTCGACGATGCTGGGATCCAGGCGGGCTCTTCTTTCCGCGTCGTCCCGGACGAGCAAGGCCTCGGTCGTCGATCCCGACCCGGCGCGCGTGCGGTTTCGGTTCATGTGCCGTACTCCGACCAACGTGGCGAAGCCGCGAACGCGGCGTGAATCAGCCCCACGTGCGAATAGGCTTGCGGAAAGTTTCCCCACATCTCCCCCGAATCGGGAACGATGTCCTCCGAGAGCAGGCCGAGCGGCGACCGCACGTCGTCGAGCCCAGCCATGAGACGCTGCGCCTCGTCACCACGGCCGACGATCGCCAGCGCCTCGACGAGCCAAAACGTGCAAAGCGCAAACGCGACGGTGGGAACACCGAAACCATCGTCGGTCCTGTATCGCCTGAGCCAGCCTCCGTGCTCGAGGTCGGAGCGAATGGCATCCACCGTCGCATGCATGCGTCGATCGTCCGGAGGAAGGAGATGAAGGGTCACGGCTTGGAGAAGCGCCGCATCGAGCTCGCGGCCGCCGTGATCCGCGACCAGGCAGCCGCGCTCGCGGTGGACTCCGTCGTGGAGGATCTGCTCGCGAATGCGAGCCGCCGCCCTGATGAACTCGTCGGCGTCGCGCGAGCGGTGCGTGCGGGCGATGCGACTCATGCGGTCGGCCGCGGCCCAGCACATGAGCGTGCTGAACGTTCTGGGTCTCCAGTCGGAACGGTACTCCCAGATCCCGGCGTCGGGCTGGCCGGCAACGGCAACCGCTTTTCGGGAAAGCTCCGTGACCAGATCGAGCAGTTGCGGCGTCGCGTGTTCGCGAAAGCGCGCGTCGAGGAAGAGCGGCGTCAGGGCCAGAACCATTTCGCCGAACACGTCGTACTGCTTGTGAACGGCCGCGGCGTTTCCGACCCGTACGGGTTTTTCGTCCTTGAAGCCGGCCCAACCCTCGAGAACATGCTCGTCGAGGTCGGTCTTCCCGTCGATGCGATAAAGGGGGGCGAGCTCGAGGTTCTTCGAGCTTGCGACGATGTTGACCAGAAATTCGAGAAACTGCTCGCGTTCCTCGAAATGGCCGATGAGGCGAAACGCTCCAAGAACGTAGAAGGCGTCGCGGAGCCAGCAGTAGCGATAGTCCCAGGTCCGCCCCGACCTCGGCGCCTCGGGGAGCGACGTCGTGGGTGACGCGATGATGGCCCCGGTGTCCTCGAAGCAGTGCAGCTTGAGCGCGAGCGCGGAGCGAATCACTTCTTCTTGGTACAACGACGGGACATGACAGTGCTTGACCCAGCGTTGCCAGTACCGCACCGTTTCGCGTAGAAAGCGCGCGCACAGCGGCTCGAGCGGCTCTTCGACCGGAGCTCCCCACGCGAGCACGAAGTGCTTGCGCTGCGTCAAGGCGAAGGGTTCGTCCAACAAATACGAGAGCGGCGCATCCGTCGTGAGACGGAGCTCGGCGTCGTAGCCGTGAAACGCGACGTGATGCGAGCCCGTTTCGCGCCGCGGGCGCACCTGCGACCAGCCCAGCACCGGATCGCAGAGAACGCGGATGCGCGGCGTTCCCGAGAGCGGTTCGACGATGCGAACGATCTTCGTCGGCCGAAAGCTCCGCTCGTGGAGCAGGAAGCGCGGGGCGAAGTCGAGCACCCGAAATGCCCCCTCGCCCGTTTCGAAGCGCGTCTCGAGGACGTTCGTGTTCGGCAGGTAGCGCTGGACGCCGGAAGACCCGTCGGACGGACGAATCGAGAAGATTCCACCACGGCGCTCGTCCAACAGCGCGCCGAATACGGGCTCCGAATCGAAGCGCGGCAAGCAACTCCACACGATTGAGCCGTCCCGCCGGACGAGGGCGGAGAGCTGGCAATTGCCGATGAGCCCGAGGTCGGAAAGGGACACCGTTTGAGCTCATAGCATCTTTATGTTGGGGATCCAAGTAGTACATGCTATGACCCGTTTCGTGCGACGCGCCTTCCGGTTCCTATCCCTGCTTCTGGCGGGCCTCGCGCTTCTCACCGCGATCGCCTACGCGGGCCTTACGGGCGTCATTCGGCAATGGTTCGAAAAGGATCTCGCCCTGCGTTCGACCCTCGCCGTGACGTCGGCTACCCAGGGGCTTTCGGCCAACTGGACCGGCGATCCCGAGCGTCTCGCCGATACGCTCGCCGATATCACGCGCGACGAGCGAATCATGGGGGCAGCAGCATGCTCGAGCGAGGCGCGACTGCTTGCCGCTACGCAGGCCTTCCCTTCCGAATTCTCTTGCAAGACGGTGCTCCAAAGAATGCGGCTCGCGAGCACGGACGACGGAATGCCGTGGACGATGACGGCCGAGCTCAAGTCGGGGCTCGTCCAACTCAGCGCGGTTCCGGTCCCGGAAGCGTCCAACGGCGTCGTGTTGCTCGTCCATGACCTCAGCTTCATGAACCGCAGGGAGACGACGACGAGAAACCTCGTTCTCGGAGCCTTTTTCGTCTTGTCACTCGCCGCGTCGGTCGTTTCCCTGCTCGCAGCACGCCTTGCTTGGCGCGGATGGACGCTCGAGCTCAGGCGGGCACTTTCAGGCCAGGGGACGACCGAGTTCCAACCCCTCGCGCGCGACGTACGAGCCCTCGTCGGCGAGCTCGTGAGCGAGCGTTCTCGCGAGGTTCGTTCCGGCCCGTGGAATCCCCAGCGCCTGCGCTCGACGCTCAGGGAGCATCTCCACGGTGAGCGCGTCGTCGTGTTGGCGAATCGAGAACCCTACGTTCACGAGCAGGAAGACGGAGCCGTCCGCGTGCTCCACCCTGCAAGCGGGCTCGTGACCGCGCTCGAACCCGTCATGCGAGCGTGCTCCGGAGTGTGGGTCGCTCACGGCAGCGGTAGCGCCGACCGCCAGATGTCCGACGAGCACGGTCGAGTTCGCGTGCCTCCCGGTGAGGAATCGTACGTGGTGCGCCGGGTGTGGCTGACCGAAGCCGAAGAGACCGGCTACTACTACGGCTTTTCCAACGAAGGGCTTTGGCCGCTCTGCCACCTTGCCGACGCGAGGCCGTCGTTTCGCGCCGCGGACTACGAGCACTACGCCAAGGTCAACCGCAAGTTCGCCGACGCCGTCTGCGACGAAGTGGACTCGGATGACCCCATCATCCTCGTCCAGGACTATCACTTCGCGCTCGCGCCCAAAATGATTCGTGATCGCCTGCCCCGCGCGACGATTCTCACTTTCTGGCACATTCCGTGGCCCAACGCGGAGCGGCTCGGTATCTGCCCGTGGGGGGAGGAGTTACTCGCGGGCCTGCTCGGCTCGAGCATCGTCGGCTTCCAGACGCAGCAGCACTGCAACAATTTCATCGACTCGGTCGACGCCCTGATGGAAAGCCGCATCGATCGGGAAACCCGCGCGATCGTGCAGGGGCCACGACGAACGCTCGTCCGCGCGTACCCAATTTCGATCGAGTGGCCGGTTCATTGGTTGGAATCGATGCTCCCGGTGTCCGACTGCCGCAACGCCGTGCTCCAAGAGCTTGGATTGCCCGACGACACCCTCCTCGGCGTCGGCGTCGATCGCCTCGACTATACGAAGGGGATCGAAGAACGCCTACTGGCGGTCGACTCGCTCCTCGACCGCCACCCCGAATTTCGCGGGCGCTTCGTGTTCGCTCAGCTCGCCGCTCCGAGCCGGACCAAGATTCAACGCTACCTCGAGCTCAACGAGCGGGTCGAAGCTCTCTCGCAACAGATCAACGAAAAATGGGCGCAGGGCAACTACCGCCCCATCCTGCTTCGTCGTAGTCATCACGAGCCTGCCACGGTTTTCAAGTATTTCCGCGCGTCCGAGCTCTGCTACGTCAGCAGCCTACACGACGGCATGAATCTCGTAGCAAAGGAGTTCGTCGCCGCGCGCGACGACGAGCAGGGTGTTCTCGTGCTCAGCCAGTTCACGGGAGCGGCCCGCGACCTCACCGAAGCTCTCGTCGTAAACCCGTACGATCTGAAGCAAGCTGGTGACGCCTTGGCGGCGGCGCTCAAGATGCCGGCGAACGAACAGCGCGAGCGCATGCGCTCGATGCGACGCATCATCTCGGAGTTCAACGTGTACCGGTGGGCGGGGCGCATGCTCATCGATGCGGCCGAGCTCAGGCGGCGCGAGAGGATGACCGGACGACTGTCGACGAACGCTCTGCACGAACGGCTGTTTCCCGCATGAAACGTATTCTGTCGCCCGGTAACGTCGAAGTTCTCGCCCAATACGCATGGTCGAACGTCCTCCTCGCATTCGATTTCGACGGGACCCTCTCGCCGATCGTCGCCGACCGCGAGGCAGCGCGCATGAGGGACGTGACGAGCGAGCTCTTCGATCGCGTCTGCCGCCTGTACCCGTGCGCCGTCATTTCCGGGCGCAGCCGCGAGGACGTCATGCGCCGCGTGAACGGGGCGCCGCTTCGCTACGTCGTCGGTAACCACGGGCTCGAGCCCGGACCGCACATGGCTTCGTTCGAAGCGCAGGTTGCCGAGGTTCGCCCGATTCTCGAGCAATCGCTGGCAGCCCTTCCTGGCATCGATGTCGAGGACAAGCGCTTCTCGATTGCCGTCCACTATCGCCGCTCGCGCCGAAAACGCGATGCTCGCCGGGCCATCCACGAAGCGGTGGACAGACTGCCCCACCAGATGCGCATCATTCCCGGTAAACTCGTCGTCAACGTGATCCCCGGGCGGGCTCCGCACAAGGGTGACGCACTGGTCCAACTTCGGGAGACCTGTCGTGCCGATACGGCCGTCTACGTCGGCGACGACGCCACGGATGAAGACGTCTTCGCGCTGGATCAACCCGGGCGGCTGCTGTCCATCCGCGTCGGCAGCTCCAGAACCTCGTCGGCGGCGTATTGCGTGCCGGGGCAACGCGACGTCGACACGTTGCTCCGACGACTGGTACGGCTGCGGGAGAAACGACGCCCATGATGGCTCGGGGCCAGCTCGAAGGTGTTTCGCTCGGACAAACGAGCGAGTTCATGCGCTCGCTGTGGCGGTTCAACCACGCCCTCGAGCGCGCCTCCCGCCGAATGGAAAACCTGCGGGGCGTGACGCTCCAGCAGCGAATGCTCGTGCGTTTCGTCGGGAAGTATCCGGGGACGACGGCAAGCCAGCTCGCCACGTACTTCTATCTCGACCCGGGAACGATCTCTGCCACGGTTGCCCGGCTCCAGCAAAAGGGCCTCCTCGAGGGCAGGCGCACGCACCGCGATCGGCGCCGCGTCACGCTGGGTCTTACCGCGGCGGGACGCGCGCTCGACGGCGAAACCGCCGATGGCATCGACAGGGCCCTAGAGCTTTTGACCGGAGCCTCGGACGAAGAGGCGTCGGCAAGCGGCTTGCTCGAGCGTCTGGCAGCGCAGCTCGAAGCCATGATCAGTCCGTGAAGCCGGAGGTGCGATCCCGACGGGACGCGTGTGCCCTTCGCGTGCTTGCAGACGCTCGGGCCGTCGGCGCCTTCGCAGATGCCTTCCACGTGGGAAGGCCGAGACGAAGCGGTCGAGGTCAACGCTGTGAGCCGAGCTTCCACTTGGCGTTTCCAAGAGGGTCCCGTTCCAAATGGACCAGCCCGCGCAAGACGATCGTGTCCACGATTCGCTCTGCTTCGACCATCGAACAGTCGAGTGCGTCCTGTGCAGCGTCTCGCATCCGCGTGCGGCCGAGCACCGCTCCGTCGACCTCGTCGCCGACGCGTGCCCGAACCAAGTCTACGAGCGTAGCGAGATCGACCTCTTCAACGTCCAGACTTGCCATGTTCCTCGCACCCGAAGGAGCACTCGGACTTCCGTCGCGCAACCTGGCGGCCCGACGACAACCTCGTCTACGCACGTACGATTCGCACACGTCCGTGTCAAACGCATTGTCGAATGTTCAGGCGTAGCACTTGATCTCACTCGTTATCTCGAGACCGTGCGGCCGCGCACGGCCGAACCAGGCGATGGCATCCGGTCCGCGCCGGCAATTGGTTTTGACTCCAACTATCTGACGCGCGCGGGGCGCACTGGCAGCCGCCCCGCGCTACGGACCCCGCTGGGTGGTCACCTGTAGGTCGTCGACCACCGGCGCTTCCGCGTGCACGAGTGCGCGGCGCGGGAATTGCATCGCGCGCTGATCCATGGCGCCCTCGACGTCCCTCGGGCGACGCGACGATCGGCTTCAGGAGCGAGCCGCGGCACGACCAAAGCGTCGGCTCAAACGTCTGTGGCATCTCGCCGACGCAACGGTGAGCGGATTTTCGCGTGATCGTGGTGAAATTCTCGCGGCTGCGCTCGCGTTCTACACGCTTCTGTCGATCGCCCCGCTCATCATCATCGCCGTGGCGATCGCGGGAGCCGTCCTCGGCGAGGGAGCGGCACGCGCCGAGATTACTCGCGCGCTCGTCGAGACGATGGGGCGGCAGGCGGCGGAAACCGTAAACGCTTGGGTTGACCAAGCGAGAGCGTCCGGCAAGCTGGCGAGCGCCGTGGGCTTCTTGCTTCTGACGTTCGGCGCCTCGCGGGTTACGAGCCAGCTACGCAATGCGTTGAACCAAATATGGAACGTGGACGAAGAAACGGGGCGAGGATTCCGCGCCGACGTGCGCAGTTACCTCTTTCGCCGTCTGTTTGCCTTCGCGATGGTGATTGCGTCGGGGCCTTTGCTGCTCGCCGTCTTTGCGTCGCGTGCGGCCATCGAGTCGCTCGGCGAGTGGCTCTCTCTCTCACTGCCCACCGTCCAGCCGATCATTCTCGTAATGCAGCCGCTGCTCTCTCTCTCGGTGGTCGCTGGGCTCACGGCCGTCGTCTTCAAGCTCGTCCCCGATACGCAGATCGGCTGGCGGCCCGCGTGGGTGGGCGCGACGCTGACCTCCGCCCTGTTCAATGGAGGAAACTACCTCGTCGCGCTTTACATCGGCCGCGCCGGAGTCACGCAGACCTATGGAGCAGCGGCTTCCGTCGTGGTGCTGCTGCTCTGGGTCTACTTCTCGGCGCAGCTGTTCTTGCTCGGCGCAGAGTTCACCCAGGCGTACAGCGAATCGCGACGGGCGATGCAGAGCCCACGAATCCAGGAGATTCCGATTCGACAGCAACCCCGGCGGTCCAAAGACACACGTCTCGAACCCAGACCGGGCCGTGTGCGGCCCCCTGCACGCTGGACACGAAAAGTACGAACCGGGGCCGTGCTCGCCGTGGGAGCAGCCGCTCTTTTGGCGATTGCCTGCTCGCGGCCTCGCCCCGAAGGCGAGGAGCTCTGAGGGCTCGGCCTCGAGCGCCCGAGCTTGCCTGGGCGCACCAATACCGAGCTTCCGCTAGTTCCCCGCCGCTGCGCGTAGCGCCGCCGCCAACGCAATGAGCCACGTCTCTCCCTCGCCCAAACCGACGACACGCCCACCGTCTATCAGACCGATGCGCCACCTCGTTCGGGATGCGTTCGCCGACACTTCGATGGCTCGTTCCGATGCGCCGCAAAACCAGTCGTCTCTTGCGCGCAGGACGCGCTCCCTCAGCGGGCGCTGGCGACGTGCGCGGGTTCGTAGCGCGTTCACGAGACGATCCTCTGTTCTTGCTCGAAATCTCATGTGCGTCACCGAACATCAGTCTATCGCGCTGAGCTGCGGCGTCCAGCCGCGCCTCCTGAAACGTGCCGCGCGTTCATCGACGCCAGACTAGTTTGAATTCCAACTAAATATACTCGAAACGCCGCTTGCATGGTGACGCGCAGTGGGTAGGTTCAGAGACAAAAGGAGAAACCGATGAAAATCGTCGCCGTTGCTTGCCTGCTCGCCGTCGCCGTACCGGCCTGTTCGAACTCTGCTCGGAACGTTCGCTCGCCGGCTGCGCTTCACGAGCCTCCGAGCTCGATTCCTGCCCCAATCGACAAGTCCCCTTCGCGAGCGACCATCAACATCGCGGCCGACATCCGCCGCGCTTGCGGCATCGCCGAAGCCGACGCTCATTTTCCCTTCGATTCGTCCCGAGTGAGCGCCGCGGACTATCCGACATTGGACAAGCTCGTGGCGTGCTTCAGCAGCGGCGCGCTCGCCGCTCGGCCGATGCGGCTCGTCGGACACGCCGACCCTCGGGGCGACGAGGAGTACAACTTCGTCTTGGCGGCGAGCCGTGCTGACGGTGTCAAAATCTTTCTTCTGAACCGGGGACTTCGAGGCGCTCAGATGCACACGGTGTCACGCGGAGAAATCGAAGCCAGGGGGAGCGACGAGGCCTCATGGGCCGAAGATCGCCGAGTCGACATTTCGCTGGCGAATTGATCGTACGCCATGTCTTCCGTCACCGACTCCTTCCGTGTTCCGCGCGGGCGTGGCGTCACGCTGCTCGCCATCGCCAGCGTACTGATGTTGGCCCAGTGTTCGACGGAACCGAGGATGGTGCGGTGCTCGAACGACGCGAGTTGCAAGGATCGCGGCGGCGACCTCGAATACTGCGTGCGCGGCCGTTGCGTCGAATGCGTAACGAATGCCGCCTGCGGAGTTCAGCGCCGGTGTGCATCGGGTTTTTGCAAACCCTGACGCAGCTCCGGGTCCCCAGGAGCGACTACCGTTCGAGCTCATCCGCGAGGCGCCGCAACAACTCGAGTGCCGCGTCGACTCTGGAGGGGGGTGACGCCTCCAACGTCCGGCGCACCGACGCCTCGACGGTGCCGGAACGCTTGGCATTGATGGCGCGCCCTTTGGCCGTGAGCGTCAGAATCGCGCGGCGCCCGTCCTTGGGATCGGGCCTGCGCGAAACGAGTCGTGCCCTCTCCAGTCTGCGGAGGACACCCGTCAGCGAGCTTGGATGAACATGCATGAGCTTCGCCAGATCGCCGGGCGAGAGACGGTCGTAGTGATCCACCAGCCGGAGGACGAGACGCTGCGGCCCCGTCACTCCGAGTGACGTCTTCATTTTTTTCGATGTCGAATCGAGTCCGTGCGCAACGGCCCAAAGCGCGCGCATGAAGCCCAGCACCTCCCCCAGTGACTGTGCTTCGAAGTTCGACGGCGACGACCGCGCGAGCCTGGGGTTCTGCAAGCCCATCCATCCTAACCCTCGGGGAGGCTCGTTCGCCAGATGGAAATGTTGCCGGATCGCAGCCGGGGCTATGACGCTGAGCGCTCCGGGAGCCGGGAGCGTCTCGCAGACCACCGTCGGCTACTATCGTGCGGGTAACGTGGACTCGGCCTCGTTCGGAGGACTTTCGTTGCATCGATGCGTGGTGCGGGCACGGACGATGAGTACATTCAGAACCGTTCGAGCCGCGTCTTGTATCGGCGCCCGTTGAAAGTCGACGAATCCTTCGTCGATTGCCGCCGCACTTGTCTTCGCGGACGCGATCCACGGGTCCAGATCCGGCGTATTCCAAGCCGCATCGCAGATTTCGACGACCTTGGTCAGCGCTGACTTGACGCTCGAAGCTCCATCCAAGGAATTCTTACGCCGAAGTGTCACCGCTTGTAGCCGAACCGCGGAAAGCTTCTCGGTGTGAACCCGAGCTTCGGGGTCCAGCGCCAGCGTGTCGGCGGTCGCGACCAGGGTATCGGCCGCGCTCGCTCGGGCGTCACGGGACCGCGCGGTCGCGAGAGCCCTCACGCGCATTCGGGTCTGCTCGACCGCATCGCAAAACGTCTTGGGCTCCGTCCAGGTCCGCGAAACCTCGAAGAGCGGGAACGGAAGCGGCGCTCTGTAAGCGATGTAGACCAGGTTGGTCGCCGCCCGCAGCGCCGCAAGGAAGCTTGCCCGCTGTTCGAGAAGAGAGGGCCCTGGCTCGAGCTTCGCGATAGCCGTCTCGAGCGCGCGGCTGGCCACCGAGTGCTCTTCTTGGTTGCCCCACGCGCCTCTGGCGGTCAGGAGCGCGGCCGCGGTGCCGAGTGCGTCCGAAGCCGCAGCCACACGCTCGGCGTCGCTCGTGGAGTCCTTCGACAGCCGCCCGGCCGCGGCGCGAATGCCGTTGGCTGCCATGGCGGACGCCGAAAGCGCTTCGACGCAGTCGGCGAGCCCCTCGATCGCGGCGGATTCAGCGCGGTAGGTCGCATCCAGCGGCGCATGATTGAGCTCCCTTACCGCGGCAGCGAGACGCTTTGCCTCGTGCGGTGGTTGCATGCCACCGTCGATCGGCGGGGTAGTCTCATCGCTCGCCGGTTTCATCGGGACCTCGGCGGGTGGCGGCAAATGTTCGGCGGGGCGGGATTCCCTGTGGCACGCGTA
>DASUTR010000435.1:0-5474 GCA_036374535.1 Polyangiaceae bacterium | reverse complement strand
CGGAGATGGACGTGGGCTGCGTGTTTTGCCGCTCGGAGGACGGCTCACGGTCGAGCTGCCGCGTATGCAAGGGCACCGGCTGGTTCGAGATCCTCGGCTCGGGCATGATCCACCCGGCGGTCTTCCGGAACTGCGGCATCGATCCCGAGCGGTACCAGGGCTTCGCCTTCGGCCTCGGCGTCGATCGCGTCGCCATGCTGCGCTACGGCATTCCGAACATTCGTCTTCTGTTCGAAAACGATCCCCGCTTCCTTTCACAATTCTGAGCCGCTGAGGGGGTCACGTCCGTCGACCACAAGAGCGCCTTGGTGGGCCTCGGTGGACGGGTGACTTTTAGCTACAGCACAATTCGTGGCTCGGATCCGCAAAAGCAGGGCCTTGCGGCCGGAGCAAGACAACCATGTCGCACGAAGCCCGTTCTGTGCCGAGCGTCGGAGGCCCGGCTCGCAACGATTGCGGAATCACCGGCCGCGGATGACACACCTCGGCATCCCATGGGTACAGGAAAGAGACTGCCTTTTGCCCCCAAGCGTCACTAGGAATGCTTGAGCAGCACCGCGCGTTGCGCCGACACGGGAACCACCTCGAACTCGGCCCACTCTTTAAGAACTTGCAACAATTTCCCCACCCCGAAGCCACTGAATCTTAAGCAGCCCCCTGTGCGTATTGAGAAAAAGACCGTTCATCTGCCATGAGCTCCCGAGGCACGCAACCCTCACTCAGTAACAAGCGCCGGAACCGCTCCGCCGCCAGCACCGGGTCCAGGCCCAGTCAAGCACGTATTTTGCATCGGAATAGCCGACCGGAGACCCAAATGTCCACTCTTCGCCTCTCCAGCACTGGCGCAGCTTCTACAGGGTCGCGGCGCTCTGCACGGGCTGTGCAGTCCCGCACCTCTGATCCGACGTCGCGCGATTCCACGCCCCCTGCATCCAGCGGGCCGGCCTCTTCCACCACGACCCCGCTCGACTACACCGACGAGCAGGAGGACACCCGCGTCCGCCAGACCGCTGGACGTACGTCGGAGTCCCCCGAAAGCAACGTCAGCGAGGAGGCCGAATCGGGGGATTCGTTCCCCATCGAGGTCGAGAGCTCGCCGGACTCGATGCTCTCTCGCTACTTCCGCGACATGGCCACCCATCAGGTGATGGGTCCGGACGAGGAGCTCGTCGCCGCTCAGGCGGTCGAGCAAGCCGAGGTCGACCACTGGGTGGCGCTCCTCGCTTATGTTCCGACCGCGGAGCGGATCCTCGACCAGCTCGAGCTCGATCTCGGGACCCTCGCGCCGGAAGATAAGCCCGACGTGGCCGAGGTCGCGGAGCTCCGCCGTCTCGGCAAGGTCTATCGGCGCCAGCGTTCGAAGCTGAACGCGGATCAGACGCGGCAGTGGAACGATTTCGCCGCGACGCTCGCGCGCGCGGTCCGTCTCCCGGATTCGGATCGGATCTGGATGGCGCACGCCCAGCGGATCGCTCGTTGCTTCGGCACCGAGACGAGCGAGGACATGGAGTCGAGCGCGGACGTCGAGGAGCAAGGCGCTCCGACGACGCCGGCGTTCCAGCGCTACCTCGCGCGCATTCGCCAGACCGACAACGTGCAGCGTCGCGCGAAGAACCGCTTCGTGAAAGCGAATCTGCGGCTCGTCGTCAGTATCGCGCGTCGCTACAACCGCGGTCGCTTGCCGCTCATCGACCTCATCCAAGAGGGCAACATCGGCCTCATGAAGGCGGTGGAGCGCTTCGATCACACGCGCGGCTATCGCTTCTCGACGTACGCCTCGTGGTGGATTCGGCACGCCATCAGCCGCGCTCTCGCCGACAAGGGTCGCGCCGTCCGCATCCCCGTGCACATGCTCGACACGTACAACCGCGTGTCGCGCGCAACTCAGACCATCATCGCGCGCACGGGACGCGAGCCGTCGGTCGAAGAGCTCGAGAAGGAAACGGGCGTTCCCCGCGACAAGCTCGACAAGGTGAAGGATCTCTACGCCGACACGCCGTTCTCGCTCGATCGCCCCGTGGGTGACGAGGACGGACGACGGTTCATCGACTTCCTCGTCGAAGAGAACATGCTCTCTCCGTACGACAGCCTCGCGAATCAAAAATGGGCGGAAGAGGTCCAGCGCCTGCTCGGAACGCTCACGCCCATCGAGTCGCGCATCATCCGCTGGCGCTTCGGCCTCGACAACGAGGACGAGCTCACGCTGAAAGAGATCGGCGACAAGTACAACCTGTCGCGCGAACGCATCCGCCAGCTCCAAGAGCAAGCCATCGGCAAAATCCGCAAACAAATGCGCGAGTTTTGAGCGCAAGGTCAGCGGGGTCGGGGCCCCGCTGACCCGCATACAGATGCGCGAATTCTGACCGGTCACGTTGCGGCGGTTTCCGGAGAATCGCCAAGCTCGCCAAGAGCGGACTAAGACCGCCACCGGATTTTTGTGGCTGGAGGTGGTCAACGTTCACGTCCCCGTTCCACGACTTCATCGGCGGCGAGTCTGCGATCCCGGTGAAACGGACGGAGCGGAGGCCCAAAACGCTGACCGCTCGCAAGGCTAACCCCCAACTATCCGGTGGCGGTCTCCTCCGCTCTTGGCGGCCTTGGCGGTTCTCCGAAAGCCCGTCGGCCGACCTAGACAGGCTCGCTATCGCGACGCCTGGGCGACAAGTTAGGGAAACGAGTGAATCCTGAATAAGATCGGTAGTTTAGGCACTACTGATCGGATGGGATTTACATTTTTGGCACGAGGGAGCATAAGGGCGCGCGTTCGAACAGCTATTTGGCTGTCGGCGGCCCGTTAGTCGGGACGGAAAGACCCCCGACGCGCTCCGGTCCGGCGCAAATGCGCCGGCCGCAGATTGCCCGAACCATCGATGACTCCCTTCGTATTCCCGCGCTGGGCGAATAAGACTCGAGTGTTGGCCGGCGTCGTGCTCGGAGCCGCGCCGATCTACCTCACCTTCCTCATCTGGTACGGCGCGTCGCCGCGCACGACCGACGTCGGCTACATGCCGAAGCAGCCCGTGCCCTACAGCCACGCGCTGCACGCCGGGCGGCTCGGCATCGACTGCCGGTACTGCCACAACACGGTCGAGCAGGCCTCGCACGCCGCCATCCCCGCGACGGCGACGTGCATGAACTGCCACGAACGCGTCTGGACGAACAGCGACAAGCTCACGCCGGTCCGCGAGAGCATGGCGAGCGGCAGGCCCGTCGAGTGGCTGAAGGTCCACGATCTGCCCGACTACGTGTACTTCAACCACAGCGCCCACGTGACGCGCGGGGTCGGATGCGTGAGCTGTCACGGCCGAGTCGACGAGATGGAAGAGGTCTACCAGAAGGAGCCGCTCAGCATGGGCTGGTGCCTCGAGTGCCACCGCCAGCCCGAGGCGAACCTGCGGCCGCCCGAAGAGGTCACCAACATGACCTGGAAGCCTCCGACGGACCCCGTCGCCTACGGCAAGACCCTGCGCGAAAAGAATCTCCTGAACCCTCCGACCGATTGCTCGACATGCCATCGCTGAAGAACGACGCTGCCCACGCACACGGCCACGCGCACGACCACGCGCACGACCACGCGCACGCCGACGCACACGGCCACGAGCACGACCATCCCCACGAGCACGAGCACGTCGAGCTCGACGACGCCGAGCGTCCTCGCCCGCGCTTCTGGCGTAGCTTCGCCGAGCTCGAGGGACGGCCCGAGTTCCGCGAGCTCATGGCGCGGGAGTTCGCGGCGCCCCCCGAAGGTCCGGCACCGAACTCCCCCGAACGCCGCCGCTTCATCCAGATCATGGGCGCGTCGCTCGGCCTCGCCGGCGCCGGCTGCCGCTGGCACGAGGACAAGCTCCTGCCGCTCACCAAGCGGCCCGACGAAACCGTGCCGGGCACGACCAAGCGCTTCGCGACCGCGATGGAGGTCGATGGCGTCGCCGTCGGCCTCCATGTGACGAGCTACGACGGCCGTCCCATCAAGGTCGACGGTAACCCCCTCCACCCCGAGAGCCTGGGCGGCTCGACCGTACAGCACCAGGCGAGCGTCCTCGGCGTCTACGACCCCGATCGCAGCGATTCTCCGATTCGCCGCGGAGAAGGAACGCCGCGCCGCGTCTCGCTCGCGGAGTTCGATACCTTCGCGAAGGAACACTTCGCAAAGCTCCGGACGCAGCAGGGCATGGGTCTGCGCGTCCTCTCGGAGCGCAGCTCGTCTCCCACGCTCGAGCGGCTGAAACGTACCTTCAAAGAGCGCTTCCCGCTCGCCAAATGGGTGGTTTACGAGCCTGTCTCGGCCGACGGCGCGCGCGCCGGCTCGATGCTCGCCTTCGGAAGCGCGCATCGCGCGGTCTACCGCCTCGAGGACGCGAAGGTCGTCGTCACGCTGGACGCCGATCCGTTCGCCGACGATTTCCCGGGCTCGCTCGCGCACGCCCGCGGCGCTACCCGAGTTCGTACGCCGGACGGCGAGATGAGCCGCATCTACGCCGTCGAGTCGAGCTATTCGCTGCTCGGCGGGCTCGCCGATCACCGCCTGCCGGCGCGTGCGGAGCTCATCAAAGCGTTCGCCGTCGCGCTGGACGCCGAGGTGAGCCGGATCGCTCAGCCCCTGCCGGAGCTCGGCTCCGCGCAAGCCGCCCCGAAGAGCGCCTTCGTGTCCGAGCCCAAGGTGGACCGGTTCCTCAAGGCGGTCGCGAAGGATCTCGTGGCGAACGTGGGACGCGGCGTCGTCATCCCCGGGCCACGACAACCGGCCGAGGTGCACGCGCTCGCGCATCGCCTGAACGCGCTGCTCGGCAACGTGGGCCGCACCGTTCAGTACGTCGAGGAGCCCGCGACGTCGCAGACCGTTTCCGACGTGCGAGCTCTGAAAGAGCTCACCGAAGAGATGAAGGGCGGCCGCGTCGCGACGCTGGTCGTTCTCGGCGGCAATCCCGCGTACACGGCGCCGAGCGACGTTCCGTTCGCGGCGGCGCTCGGTCAGGTGAAGACGACCATTCACCTCGGCCTCTACGACGACGAGACCGCGCAACGCTGCACGTACCACGTGAACGCGGCGCACTACCTCGAGAGCTGGGGCGACGCGCGTGCCTGGGACGGCACCGTCTCGATCGTGCAGCCGCTCATCGCGCCGATCTACAAGGGCCGAACGGCGTTCGAGCTCGTGCTCGCGATGCTCGGCGACGAAACGAAGGTCCTCGACCTCGTGAAGACGACGTACGGCGCCGTCGGTCCGGCGGGCGAGCGACAGTTCCGCCGCGCGCTCCACTCCGGCGTCGTCGAAGGCTCGAGCTTCCCGCGTATAGCGCCCAAGCTCTCGCCGCTCCCGGCGATCACGCTGAGCGAGCGGGAGCTCGGCGGCTCGAAGCTGAAGAACGGCGAGCTCGAGCTCACGTTCGTCCCGTGCGCAAAGGTGCACGACGGTCGCTTCGCGAACCTCGCGTGGCTCCAAGAGCTTCCCGAGCCGATGACGAAGCTCACCT
>DASUTR010000434.1:0-5538 GCA_036374535.1 Polyangiaceae bacterium | reverse complement strand
CCGCCCGTGCCACCGAAACGGCCGCCCCCTCCGCCGAAGCGTCCCGCGGAACCAGCGGTACTCGGCGTGCCTGCGTTGCCGCCGGTGCCGCTACCGCTGGTTCCACCCGTGCCGCCGGTGGGAGTCGTCCCACCCGTCGCGCCGTCGCCACCGGTGCCGGAAGTTCCGCCGGACGAATCGCCCGCGCTTCCGCCCGTGCTCGCTCCCGCCGTCGCTCCGCTAGAACCCGCGGTGCCGCCCGCGTCCATGCCGGCCCAGCCACCGTCGGGAGCGTCCTCGAGCTCGGGCAAATCGGAGCACGCCCAGAGGAGCAGCGGTGCGATGACGGTGAGTCGCGCGGTGTACGTACGCATCGGATTCTCGAAAGCGGCGAAAATCGGCGCGGTCCGTGAGAGACGTGGCTCGCCGAGGGTTAGTGGCCGCTCATCCCTCTTATAAGGCAGTAACGGGTTTCACGCCGAGGAAAGATGATATGTCGGGAGTTCAGCACGCTTGGAACCTCGTTCCTTCGCCGCATTTCGGGCACGTGCCCATTCGCTCGCGAAGCGGCTGGCTCGAACGCGTTTCGACGACGGTGAGGGGCTGCCGGCCGCCGATCCCCGCGTCGTGCTCGTCTCGCGCGCGGTCACGGCCTTCGCAACGCTCGCGCTCGTTCTGATCTCGTTCTGGGAAATCGGAGCGCCGTTCGGCGCCGGGCACTACGCCGCCGCGACCGCGGTCGCGCAGGGCGGCGAGAACATGCTGCGCTTCGGAACGCTCGGTGCCGTGCCGCGCTGGCTCGCGGAAGCGCCGCTGCCCCGCGACTACTACTGCCACCACCCGTGGGGCGTGTTCTGGACGGCTGCTTTGTTCGTCGGCGTGTTCGGACACAACGACTTCGTTTGTCGCTTACCCGCCGCGCTGATGAGCAGCGCCATGCCGCTCTTGCTCTACGGCGCCGGACGAGCGCTCTTCGGCCCGGTCTCGGGCGCGCTCGGGGCCGTCGCCTATGTGGTGACGCCCATCACGCTTTCGTACGCGAACTTCTTCGCGCTCGAAGTGCCGACGATGTTCGCGATGGCGTTCACGACGTTCGTGATGCTTCGCTTCCTGCAGACCTCGCGCAGGCGCTTCGCTGTCCTCGCGGTGCTCGGCATGGGGCTTGCCGCGAGCTTCGACTGGACCGGCTTCGTCTTCGACGCGCTCGTGCTCGGCGGGCTGTTCCTGCGCGGGTTCGTGCTGCGCCGCCACTTCGGACCGCTCGACTTCGAGCGCTTCGCGACGCTCTGGGCGAGCGCCGTCGCCGTCGTCGCGGCGCTCGCCCTGTTCCACGTCGCCGCGTTCCAGCACCTCGGTCACCTCGGTGAGCTGCTTGCCCAGGGTGAAGCGCGCGCGAGCGGCTCGAATCTACCGCTCGAGCGCGTTCTCGAGAGCCGTCGCTACTGGCTTTTGCTGGCGTTCACCCCGCTCGCGATCGGGCTCGGCAAGATCGCCGCACCGATCCTCGCCGCGCGAGTCGTGCTCTTCGGCCGAGAGGGCGAGCTCTTTCCGCTCGCCGTGCTCGCGACGGCGATTTTTCAATACGTCGTGTTCAAGCAGGGCGCCGACATCCACTTCTTCTGGCCCCAGTATTTCGCGCTCTATTTCGCCTTCGCCGTCGGCGCTCTGTCGGCCTCGGCGCTCGAGATCGGCGCCTTCGCGCTCGCGCGTTCGAAACACGAGCGCTTCACGCCGGTGCTCCCCTTCGGCGTTCTCGTCGCCGGCCTCGTGACGCTGTCGCTCATGGTTCCCGACGCCGCGCGCGCGCTCACCTGGGCACGCAAGTCGGGCGGGCGTTTCAACGAAAAGGGACTCATCATCCATCCCGACCTCGACAAGTCCGCCGTGTTCTCCGAGCTTTCTCGCACGCTGCCCGAAGCTGCGACCCTCGGCGTCGACGCGAGCATGAAGCCTTCGTACTGGATGGATTTCACGCTCGAGCGGGAGGTCACCCACGTGAGCGCGCCGCGGCGGGGTCACGCCGCGACGACGCATTTCGCCGTCGACTCGCGCTTCGCCTCGCCCGAGCTCGTTCGCTCGCTCGCTCGCGACTACGCGGTCCACGCCTACGGACCGTATTGGATCGCGGACACGGGCGCGCCCCACACGCCCGTCGTGGGATTCGCCGCCCTGCGCCGCGAGCCGGGATTCTTCGAGCGCTGGTTCGTTTCGTACCACCACGCGCTCTACGACATCGCGCCTTCGCCGTACTGGACCTGGGAGCTCCGCGAACACTTCGGCGTCGAGCCGAACCCCGTGCCCGGCGGAGCGCCGCGCATCGACGAGCGACGCTCGGCGCACAACGCTGCCGTCGCGCGGGGCGACGCAGCGCTCGCGCGGCGCCTCCGGAGCGAGCTTTTGTCGGGAGTCGACGGGAGCGTGGCGCGGGAGTTTTCGCTCGGCGCTCGTCTGCTCGGCGTACGGCTCGAGCGCGGGGCCTCCGACGTGCTCACGGTGTACTTCGAGGCCGGCGGGCCGCTCGCCGGCGGCCCCGGATTCGCCGTCACCTCCATCGTGGAGGAAGCGCCCCGCCATTCTCTCGTGCCGCCGGACGCGCTTGCGTGGAACGTCGGGATGCCGTTTGCCCTGCCGACGTCGTCGTGGCGGCCTGGATTCGTTTACGAGAGCGTCACCGAGCTCGTGCGCCGTCCCGGACGCGAGCGCTATATCGGCGCCTTTCACGGCGCCGGAGCGCCGGAGCCGCTGTCCGGACCGGAGGAGACGACGCTCGCGGTACTGGAGTAAGTTCCATCGTCAATGGCTCGCCCGCTCATGGCCGTGATCCTCGCCGGGGGGCTCGCCACGCGCCTCGGCGAGACGACGCGCGCGACGCCGAAAGCGCTGTTGCCCGTCGGCGGGCGGCCGTTTCTCGCCTGGCAGCTCGAACGGATCGCACGCTCCGGGTTCAGCGACGTGCTGCTCCTCACCGGACATCTCGCCGACTCGATCGCGGAGTTCGTCGGCGACGGCTCGGGGTTCGGCCTGCGCGCGCGTACCCTCAGCGACGGACCGAAGCTGCTCGGAACCGCAGGCGCCCTGCGCCGCGCGCTCGACGCGCTCGACGAAGATTTTCTCGTGACGTACGGCGACAGCTACCTGCCGTTCGACTACTCCGCGCCGCTCCGTGATCTGCGCGCGCACCCCGAAGCGCTCGGCACGATGTCCGTCTATCGCAACGCGGGGCGCTGGGACGCGAGCAACACGATGATCCGAGACGATCACGTCGTTCGCTACGAAAAGGGCGCGAACGCTCCGGAGCTCGACTACATCGACTACGGCGCCATCGCGCTCCGGCGAGAAGTGATCGCCGCGGTCGCGCCCGACGTGCCGCACGGGCTCGACGCGGTTCAGTCCGAGCTCGTGCGCCGCGGCGCACTTCGTGCTTATCGCGCCACCGAACGCTTCTACGAAATCGGCTCCCACGCAGGGCTCGCCGAGCTCGACACCGTGCTTTCGAAAGGAGATCTTCCGTGATTCTCATCGGCCAATACGATTCGCCGTTCGTGCGACGCGTCGCCATCGCCATGCGCCGCTATGGCATCGCCTACGAGCACCGGCCCTGGTCCGTCTTTGCGGACGCGGAAAAGATCGCCCGCTATAACCCCCTCCGGCGCGTTCCGGCGCTCGTCCTCGACGACGGCGTCGCCCTCGTCGAGAGCTCCGTCATCCTCGACGCGCTCGACGAGATGGCCGGCCCCGAGCGGGCGCTCGTTCCGAGGAGCGGTCCGGAGCGACGCGAGGCGCTGCGTCTCATGGCGCTCGCGACGGGCTTCGCGGACAAGGCGGTGAGCCTGTACCTCGAGCCGCTGTTCCGGAGCGCGCCGTCCGAACGCTGGCTCGCGCGCTGCCGCGAGCAGATCGCCGATACGCTCGACGTGCTCGAGGCGGATCGCTCGAAGCGACCGAGTGACTGGTGGCTCGGTGCAGCGCTCGGCCACGTCGACATCGCCGTCGCGTGCGCGCTCGGGTATCTGCGCGAAGCGCACCCCGACTTCTTCTCCGTGAGGCGCTGGCCGAAGCTCGCGGCGCACGCCGCGCGCGCCGACGAGCTCGAGGATTTTCGCGCGATCTACCAACCGTTCGTCGTTCGCCTCGGCGACTGATGCGGCGCGCACGAGCTCTCGCGCTCGTGGCGGCTCTCGCGGGCTGCGACCCGTTCCACACCGGGTTCGAGGACGTCGAAGCAGCGCGCTATTATCAGGCGGGGCGGCGCGTCTCGGTGCCGGCGCCGAAGCCGGTGCTGCGTGCCATGAACTACAACGTGAAGTTCGGAGGCGGGCGCATCGATTTTTTCTTCGACTGCTTCGGCGACCGCGTGCTCATGTCGAAGAGCGAGGTCGTGCGCCACCTCGAGCGGCTCGCCGAGAAGATTCGCGAGGTGGACCCGGACGTGCTCGTCGTGCAAGAGCTCGACGTGAACTCCAAGCGCGCCGCATACGTCGATCAGATGCAGTGGCTGCTCGATCACACGGAGCTCGACTACGGAGTGTACGCGTCGCAATGGAAGGCCGATTACGTACCGAGCGACGGCATCGGCGCCGTGGACTCGGGCAACGGAGTGCTCTCGAAGTACCCGATTACCGGCGCCTCGCGCATCGCGCTCGACCTTCGCAGCGACCAATCGGGACTCGAACGCTACTTCTATCTCAAGCGCAACGTCTTGCGCGCCACGGTGAACGTCGGCGAGACGAAGGTCGTCGTCGTCGCCACCCACGCCGAGGCGTACGCGAAAGACGGCACGAAGAAGCGCCACATCGAGCGTTTCGAAGCGGAGCTCGATCGCATTTCCTCGACCGGCAACGTCGTGCTCGGCGCCGGCGACCTCAACCCGCTCCCGCCCGGTACGGAAAAGCAGCACGACTTCCCGGACTCGGTGTGCACGAACGAGGATTTCGTCGCGGACGACTACCGCGCGGAGGCGACTTGGCTCGAGTCTTTGTACGCGCGCTACGAGTCCGAGATCCCGCTCGCCGTCTACCAGGCGGACAATGCGAGCTACTTTTCCCATACGACCGACAAGAACGGCTTCTGGAACCGGAAGCTCGATTATTTTTTCACGAACGCCGCGGTCGTTCCGGGCTCGGGGCTCGTGCACCAGGACGAGGCGCACGGAGGAACGGCGACGATGCCGCTTTCCGATCACGCGCCGCTCAGCGTCGAAATCGCACTCGAATGAGGTGCTTTTGCGCGTTCGTGATGACGACCGCGGCGAGCCTGTCCGCGGCGCCGGCCCTAGGTGACGTCTCGTCCGTCTCGCCGCCCGACCGGCGTTGGTCCGGCTCGAACGCGTTGACGCTCCCGCGCGGACGCTCGGAGCTCGGCTTGCTCGGTGGCGCGCGTTACGGGCTCACCGACTCGCTCGAGCTCGCCGTGAACCCGCTCGTCGCCGTCGTGGTGCCGCACCTCGAGGCAAAGGTCATGGTGGCACGCGAGCTCGGCTTCTTCGCGCTGCGCGGCCGAGCGAGCTATCCGACGACATTTCTCGAGGTCGTGTCGAAGGAGGGTGAGTTCGGGCTTTTG
>DASUTR010000433.1:0-5380 GCA_036374535.1 Polyangiaceae bacterium | reverse complement strand
GCTCGACGTAGAAGCGGCGGCTGCGCTCCAGATCGCGCACGTAGTAGTGGAGCGCCTCGATCCGGCGGATGCCGAGCGGCGCGACGAGGCCCATGAAAAGAAGCTTAGCGCTACTTCGCCTCGGGATCGAAATCCGGCTGGGCGTTCGCATGCGCGCGCTGGAACGCGGGCAGCGCGGCGCATGCCTTTTCGACCCGGAGCAACGTCGGGTACGGCTCGAGGTCGACGCCGAACCGCCGCGACGTCGCAAGCTGCGGGACCAGGTACACGTCCGCGAGCGAGACGGCGTCTCCGACGAGGTGCGTGCCGGCGCTCTCCACGGCGTGGCGTTCGAGCGCGGCGAGGCCGGTCGCGATATAGGCGCGCGTCGCCGGCAGCGGATCGGCGCCGAGCGCTTTCACCTCGCGCAGGAAGCGCAGGTTTTGCAGCGGTTGAATGCCCGAATTGACGATCTCGGCGAGCTCGCGGACACGCGCGCGAAGCTCCGGATTTTTCGGAAGGAGCGGCGGCTCCGGCACGACCTCTTCGAGGTACTCGAGGATCGCCATCGATTGCGTCAAACGAAAGACGCCGCTCGGGCCGTCCACTTCGAGCACCGGCACCTGACCCATGGGATTTATCTCGGCGAACGCGGGCCGATTCTGCTCACCACCGTCCCGGAGCAGGTGAACGAGTACGAGCTCGTGCGCGATGCCTTTCAGCTCGAGGCCGATGCGCACGCGCCACGCCGAGGAGCTTCGCCAATAGCTGGAGAGTTTCATGGGATTACGACCGTTTGTTCGATCGAGCCGAAAACGCTTTGGCCCGAATCGTCGAAGGCTTCGATCACGACGCGATCGCCCGGCGCGAGATACGGCGTCTCGGGAGCGCCGCGTTCGATCGTTTCGCGGGCGCGCAGCTCGGCCAGGCACGAGACGCCGCGCGCCGGGTCACGATTCGACACGGTGCCGCTGCCGAGGATCGTGCCGGCCGTGAACGCGCGCGTCTTCGCGACGTGTGCGACGAGGTCGCCGAACGAAAAATGCATCTCCGGGCCGCTTTCGACGTCGCCGACGACGGCGTCGTTGAGCATGGTACGGAGCCGGAGGTAGACGCGCCCGTCCCGAAAGGCTCCGCCGAGCTCGTCCGGCGTGACGGCGAAGGGCGCGAACGCCGTCGCCGGTTTCGAGACGAAGAAGCCGAAGCCCTTGGCGAGCTCGGCCGGGACCAGATTTCGGTAGGTGACGTCGTTCGCGAGCAGCACGAGCCGTACGAGGCCGACGGCATCGCGCGCCGTAGTTCCGCGCGGCACGTCGCCGAGCACGACCGCGAGCTCGCTCTCGAAATCGAGCCCGTACCCCGGGTCGGGCAAAACGAGCGGCTCGCGCGGACCGAGCAGAACGCCCGAGCCGCCCTGATAGACGAGCGGGTCGCTTTCGAGTGTCGCCGGCGGCTCGGCGCCGCGCGCCTTTCGCACGAGCACGACGTGGTTCAGGTAGCTAGAGCCGTCCACCCATTCGTACGCGCGCGGAAGCGGCGCGAGCGCAGAGCCATGATCGAACGGTTCGCCGGCGAGCTCGCCGCTTTCGAGCTGGTCGGAAATCGAGCGGAGAGCGGGCTCCGCGCGCTGCCAGTCGTCGAGTGCCGCCTGCAGCGTCGCTGCAACGCCCGGCACGCGAGCTACGCGCCGTCCCGAGCGGTCCACGACGGCGAGCGTGCCGTCTCGTGTGCCGTCGCGAAGAGTGGAGAGGCGCATCGCGTCGAACATTAGTGCCGCGTCCCGAGAGGAACAATCCTTTGGCTCGGAGGACGCGGCGGTACGAGAAGCTTCGCGCTATCTTAGGAGCGTGGCGTCGATGAATGCCTCGCTCCCCAAGGTTCCGGCGCATCTTCGCCGGTTCGTGGTGGAGCAGGACTACTCGAAGTACACCGCCGTGGACCAGGCCGTCTGGCGTTTCGTGTTGCTCCAGACGCACTCGCGCCTCGTGGAGACCGCGCACCCCGCGTACCGCGAAGGGCTTTTCGCGACCGGGATCTCCGTCGCGCGTATCCCCCGCATCGGCGAGATGAACGAGAAACTCTCGCGTTTCGGTTGGGGCGCGGTTTGCGTCGATGGTTTCATTCCACCTCGCGCGTTCCAAGAGTTCCAGGCGCGCGGGCTCTTGCCGATCGCAGCCGACATGCGGACGCGCGATCACCTCGTCTACACGCCCGCGCCCGACATCATTCATGAAGCCGCCGGTCACGCTCCCATTCTTCCCGACCCGACGTACGCCGCGTACCTCCGGCGCATCGGCGAGATCGGCGAGAAGGCGTTCACGATTCCCGAAGAGGCACGCGTCTTTCGAGCCATCTACGCGTTGAGCGAGGTCAAGGAGGACCCGAGCACGCCGCCCGACGTCCTCCGGCGCGTCGAGGCGGAGCTCGAGGCGGCGCTCGGGAGTGTCGGAGAGACGAGCGAAGCCGCGCGCCTCTCGCGTCTGTATTGGTGGACGGCGGAGTACGGGCTCGTCGGTCGGCCCGACGACTACAAGCTCTACGGCGCGGGCCTCCTTTCGTCGCTCTGGGAGAGCCATACCTGCCACGCTCCGAACGTGCGTAAAATACCGCTCGACGAGCGCTGTACCGAGGTCTCGTACGACATCACGAAGCCCCAGCCGCAGCTCTTCGTCGCGCGCGATTTCGAGGCCCTCCACGAGGTGCTCGAGCGGGTAGCGAGGACGCTCTCGTTCGCGACGGGCGGCGAGCTCGCGCTCGAGCGCGCCATGCGGAGCGGGGAGCTCGCGAGCGTGCGGTTTTCGAACGGAGGCTGGCTCATCGGAGTGCTCCGCGCGCGCAGTCGAGCGACGCTCGAGTTCGAGGCGCCCGTGGCGTTCGCGTGGGACGGCGTGATTCCGCGAGAGCTTCGTGAGCTCGAGCGCCCGCCGGGAGACCTCGTCGTCATCGGTGCGCTCGCCGGCGGAACGACGCTCGATACGCTCGACGACGCGACGCTCGCGCGAGCCCGGAGCCCCGAGGGACGTCACCGCTTCGAGTTCGCCTCCGGTGCGGTCGTCGAGGGCCGGCTCGAACGCGTCGTGCGCGATGGCCGCGGGCGCCTGCTTCACGTCGAGCTCACCGACGCGCGCGTGGCACCCGGCGATCGTCCCGCCGTGGAGCTCGCGCGCTATCGGCTGCTCGCCCTGGGCGAGCCCGTGACCGCTCACGCGGGAGCGGTCGATCCCGCGTATCACGGCGAGACGACATTTTCCGGCGCTCGCGTCCCGAAGCCGCGCGCCGTGCCGGCTTCGGAGCACGCGCTCCTCGAGCTTTACGAGCGCGCGGCCCGAGCGCACGCGGGAGGCGCGGCCGTCATGGCTCGTGAGTTTCCGCGGGTGCACGAGGGCCTCGTTGCGCAGTATCCCGAGGAGTGGCTGCTCCGCTGGAACTTGCTGGAAAGCCTGCTCAAAGTCCGCTCGCAGGGCGAGCTCACGGCGCGGCTGCGCTCCGAGCTCGAGCGCCTCGAGGTAGCCCTCGACTACCGGCAGCCGATCGCTTCGGGTCTGCGCTACCTGGAAAAACTGGCGGCTTGAATTAGAGTCGGCCGGCCATGTTGGTCCTCGGCATCGAAACGTCCTGCGACGAAACGGGCGCCGCCGTCGTCCGGGCGGACGGCTCGGTCGCGAGCGACGTGGTTCAAAGCCAGGTCAAGCTCCACGCGCCTTTCGGGGGCGTGGTGCCCGAGCTCGCGTCCCGTGACCACCTACGAAACGCACGGCCCGTCGTGACGGAAGCGCTCGCGCGCGCCGGCATCGCGGCGCAAGACATCGCGGGGGTGGCCGTGACGTGTCGTCCGGGACTGACGGGCGCTCTCCTCGTCGGGGTCGAGATCGCGCAGGGCCTCGCCTTCGGGCTCGACAAGCCGGTCGTCGGCGTCGACCACCTCGTCGGTCACCTGCTGTCGCCGTTCCTGCGCTTCTCGGGAATCGAGCAGCCGGCTCCCCCGGAATACCCGTTCGTCGCGCTTCTGGCGTCGGGGGGTCACACGGCTCTCTACCGCGTCGACGCGCCCGACCTCGCGAGCATTCGCGAGCTCGGCGCGACGCGCGACGACGCCGCGGGCGAAGCGTTCGACAAGGTCGCGAAGCTCCTCGGCCTTGGTTATCCGGGCGGGCCCGTGGTCGATCGATTGGCCAAGGAAGGCAATCCGGACGCGATCGAGCTCGTCTGGCCGATGCGGCGCCGTGGCTCGCTCGAGTTCAGCTTTTCGGGGCTGAAATCCGACGTCATGCGCTGGGTCACGAAAAATGGCCGCCCCGGAAACGATCAGGTGCTGCGCGACCTGTGCGCCGCCTTCCAGCGCCGCGTGGTCGATACGCTCGTCGCGAAGACGGTGGCTGCGGCAGTCGCGGAGGGCGTCTCGACGATCGTCATTGCCGGCGGCGTCGCGGCGAACCGCGAGCTCAGAGAACGCGCGGCGGCGCGCGCGGTCGAAGCCGGCCTGCGTCTGGTCGTCCCGCCGTTTCGGGCGTGCACGGACAACGCCGCGATGATCGCGTACGCGGGCATGAAGCGTCTCGAACGCGGCGAGAACGACTCCGGGCGGCTCGAGACGAGCCCGCGCACGTCCCTGCCTCGCGTCACGTCGAAGGGGCGCGGCAAGAGAGCGGCTTCGTGAGCGTCGATCTCAGCCTCGAACAAGCCGAGGACATGGCGTTCTGGCGCTCGCTCGAGCCGAAGCTCAGCATCGAGGGAACGCGCGCGGCGCCGAAGTTCGACGTCGGTAACGTCGACGGTCTCATGAAGGATCTCCGGATCGAGGGCTACGTGAACGTGCCCGGCATCGTGCCGAAGACCACGTACGTGCCGCTGCGCGAATGCGTTGCACGCCTGCACGAACGCAACGTTCCGCTCGCGTTCGCGTTCGTCTACGACGAGATGTGGCATGCGTTTCAGGGGCTCGCGGCGTTCGTCGGCGCAGCGCTCGGCGCCGAATACCGCGCGTTGCCCGATTTTTGGGTGTGGCACGTCGTCGCCGACGACGCGGTGAAGGGTTGGGGGCCGCACCGCGATCGCGTGCAGCCGACGGTCGACCGCGACAACTCTCCCCACACGCTCACCGTGTGGCTGCCGTTCACCGAAGCGACGCCGTTGAACGGCTGCATCTACGTCTTGCCGGCGCACCTCGACCCGCGCTTCGCCCGCCGCAAGTGGGACGGTGACGACAACACGACGGTGCACGATCCGCAGAACGTGCGGGCGCTGCCGGCTTCGGCGGGAAGCCTGCTCGCGTGGAACCAAGGCGTGCTCCACTGGGGCGGGCGCGCGAGCCGGCTCGCGAAGGGGCCGCGCACGAGCGCGGCGTTCGAATTCCAGCGCGGCGACAAGGAGCCGTTCAACACACCGCTGCTCGATCCGGCGC
>DASUTR010000432.1:0-7849 GCA_036374535.1 Polyangiaceae bacterium | reverse complement strand
ATCGCGCCCGTGTAGCATTGTCGGCGCAGCCCCGGCCCCGTCGGGCGACCGCCGGGCGGGCCGCGCGTTTCTCCCGTTTAGGTTCGCCGCGCGCGGATTCTCGGGCCACGGGCGTGGGGTCGTGCCCCCACTTGCGCAACGTGGCGGGGGCCGAGCCCCCGGGTTCTGCTAACTAAGTATCTGAAATTGCTGATATGTTTCTTGGTCCGCTACGTGCATCGTGGATGAGCGACGGCTGCCGACCTGCCCCGGGGCCCCAAGGAGATATTTTCATGGCTCGGACGTTCAAGACCTCGCTGCCGCTCCTCGCGTTCAGCGGGCTCATCGCGTGCTCCTCCCCGGAAGAAGAGCAGGGGCCCGACGTTTCGAAGATCGTCTACGCCGTCCGCCAGCACACGGTGCTCGATCCGAACGGGGGAACGCCCACCATCGACGTGGCCGGAGGCATGGGCCAAGTCATGGATTATCAGCGCTACGAGCCGGGCGGCAAGCTCGAGGTGCTCGACCTGAAGAGCGGCAAGGTCAAAAACCTCATCGCAGGCTACGACACGGCCGACGTGGCGAGCGTCGACGTGAGCTTCGACGCGACGAAGGTCCTCTTCACGATGAAGAAGGCCGCCGACGACTACTATCACGTGTACTGGGCGAGCCTCGAGCCCGAGGATGGAAAGTACGAGCTCCACCAGCTCACGTTCGGTCCCTACGACGACATGAACGCGGTCTGGGCTCCGGGCGAGCGCATCGTGTTCGTGACGAACCAGGCGTACACGCAGATGGGTACGCGCGCCGACGAGTACAACCACTCGCGCGTCGTGACGCAGCTCGCGACCATCTCGTTCGGCGGAGGCGACGCGGATCGCAAGCTCTGCTCGCAGAACCTTTCGCACCTCGTGACGCTCTTCGGCATGCAGGACGGCCGGGTCGGGTTTTCGCGCTGGGAACATCTCGAAAACGTCAACGACGTCAAGGTGTTCGCGATGAATCCGGACTGCACGCAGATGACGGCGGTGAGCGGCCAACACGGCAAGCCCGGAAACTCCGTCGTTCAGCTCACCGAATCGAATACGCGCAACGTCTTCTACGGTGTGGTCACCGAACGCGAGAACACGATTCAGGCCGGCGCCATCGTGCAGATCGACGCGCGCAGCGCGCTCGATCCGACGCGCGTCGACGAAGAGAAGGACGATGCGTACACGATCGTGACGCCCAACGTCCCGACCGACGACGGCCCGTCGCCCGTCGGCCGTTACCGCTCGCCCGCCGTGCTGCCCGACGGTCGTCTGCTCGTATCGTGGGCGCCGGGCAACGTGAACGAGTCGAACGAGCTCAGCCTCACGCCCCCCGACTACGGCGTCTACGTTTACAACCAGGCCAAGCGCAGCAACGAGCTCGTCGTCAACCACGAAAATTCGTGGGAGGTCTACGCGCGACCGGTCGCGAAACGCGACGAGCCGCCCATCATCTCGGGCCGCCAGGTGACGTCCGACGCGACGATTCCGACGACGCTCGGTTCGATCGACGTGAAGCAAACGTCGCTCTACGAGATTCACGGCGAAACCGTGAGCGGCGCGCAGTTCGACGGCACGAACATGGACCAGGCGCTCGCCGAGGCGACCCGCGTGCGCATCATCGAGGGCTTCTCGAGCGAAGGCGCTCCCGGCGTCACGATGTTCGGCCTCACGATGGCCGAAGGCGCGGCGATCATCGGTGAAGCCACGGTGAACTCCGACGGTTCCTGGATGGCGGACGTGCCGCCCTACGTCCCCATTCACCTCCAGCCCATCGATCGCTTCGATCTTTCCATCCGCAACCAGACCACGTGGATCCAGGGCATGCCGAACGAGAGCCGCATCTGCGGCGGCTGCCACGAGAACCGCACGCGTGCGATCGATCCGACGCAGCAGCAGCTGACGATCGCCGCCGGCAAGCGACCCGAGGCCATGAACCGGCCGATCGCCGAACGCTTCGAGTACCCGTGGGCGTACTCCACGACGGCGGGCAACCCGAACGAGATTCAGGCGCTGCTCACCGCCAAGTGCGCTTCGTGCCACAACGAAACGACGAACGGCGACGGTCCGCAAGAGACGTACACCATCAGCATGAGCGATGCGGCGACCGGCATGGCGACGGGTACGGAGTACGTCGTCCCGCGCATGGATCTGTCGGATCGCGCCATCACCGTGAACTACGATCGCGAGGAACACACGTGGCCCGCTTCGTACGTCTCGCTCTTCTACCCCGCTGCGCTCCAGATGGGCGAGGTGATGAACGCCGAGATCACCGCGGGTACGGTCCCACCGCTCTGGGCCATTCCGAGCGACGCGCGGAACTCGAAGCTCATCGAGAAGCTCAACATCACGGCGGTGGGCAGCACGACGGACTACGCATGGCCGCTCGGAGCGGCGTTCAGCGATCCGCTCGTCGCGGGCGGCACGCGCACCGACCACGCGCTCGAGCACGGCATGACGCGTGACGAGGTCGTGAAGCTCATCCGCGCCATCGACCTCGGCGGGCAGTTCTACTCCCGGCAGAACACGGCCTTCATGCCCTTCAACAACGACCCCGTCGCCGGCACTCAGTACTGAGAAAAGGAATCGAGAAGCCATGACGAACGTGACCCATCGATTGCTCGTGAGCGCGGCGGCCGTCGGCCTCGCTCTCGTTTCCTCCGCGGTGCACGCCGATCCCGAGCCGAGCAGGCACGCCGGGCGCGCTGCGGTCTACGAGAAGCTCCACGGAGCGTCGCTCGAGGCCGTGAGTACGCCCGAGACGATCCGGGCGATGTTCGACAGAAACGGCAACGCCGTGGTCGCGCCGACCCGGATCTGGAAGGTGCTCGAGCACGGCGAGAAGGTCGAATGTCTCTCGTGCATCCCGCTGGTCTCCGGCTTGCTCTACAACGCGAATCCGAAGACACGCGAGATCTCCGCCTGGTGGCTGCGCCGCCGCATCTTCGGCGTGTTCGGTCCGGGTCAGGTCTACTCTCAAGTCGTCGAGACGCTCGCCGACCAGACGGCGCCGGAGTTTCGTCGCATGGCGGCGGCGAACGCGCTCGGTGAATTCTTGACCATGAGCGGCTCGAAGCATCTCGCGGCGGCGATTCGTACCGATCCCTCGGTCCAGGTGCGTGAGGCGGCGGTGAAGGCGCTCGAGCGCATGAACAACCAGGGTCCGAACCAGGAGCTCTCGTTCGCGATGAACGACGACGCCGAATCGGTGCGCCTCGCGGCCGTGCGCGCCGCGACGCGCGTGAGCGTCTTCACCGACGTGGCGTCCATCGTCGCGCTCGTGGGCGACGAATCGCCGCTCGTGCGCCGAGCAGCCGCGGATTCGCTCGGCGCGATGCGCGTCGGCGATGCCGTCGAGGGACTCGAGGTCCTCGCGCAGAAGGCGAACGAGGACGATCCGGCCGTCCGCAAGGCGGCGATCTGGGCGCTCGCTCAGATTCGGGACGTATCGGCCCGAGACGTGATCGCGGACGCGGCGGAGAACGACCCGGACCGCTTCGTCCGGGATGCGGCGAAGACGGCGTTGCGGCGCATGTAGGTCGTTCACCTACTCATCCTGCGCGCCCGAGATTTCGTTTTCCTTCCGCCCGGCTAGAGTATGTCCTCGTGAATCGCGTTCGTGGGCTCCTCGCCGTGGCGCTCCTTCTCGTTGGCTGCACCCGCGACGAGAAGCTCGAAAACTCGACGTTCTATTCGCGCAAGATTGGTCCCGTTCTCAAGGAGACGTGCTCGATCAGTCCGACGCGGTCCGGCTGTCACGTAGCGGACGGCAACGGCAACGCGTTCGGCAACCTCGATCTCGAGACCTACGACTCGCTCGTCCTGCGGCGCGATCTCTTGGTCGACTACGGGCCGTACGGCGTGCCGGGGCTGCTCTTGAAAGTGGTTCCCCCGTACCGCATCGGTGTTTCGCACTGGGAGCTCGAATCGACCGAGCTCATCACGACGGACGTGGCGCACGCGGCGCAGACGCAGATCGACTTCACGAGCAGCACGTACACGACGCTGGCGAACTGGATCGCGAACGGCGCACAAGAGAACAACGCGACTCCCGCCGAGCCCGAGCCGGAGCTCTTTCCGTGCACGCCGCGCATCGGCAAAGACCCTGCGTTCGACGGCAGCGTCGAGCCCGGCGGCTCCGACTACGCGGCGTTTCGAGTCGCGGGTCCCGTGCTCGCGCGGCGCTGCGCCGCGGGGAATTGCCACGGCTCGATGGCGAACACCCTGCACCTCACGTGCGGCGAGACCGAGGAGCAAGTGCGCTGGAACTATTTCGTCGCAAGCGACTACGTGTCCGAGGACACGACCTCGAGCGAGATTCTGCGGCGCGCGCTCGCCCGCGACGCGGGCGGTACGTATCACGAAGGCGGCACCGTGTTCAGGTCGCGCGACGAAGCCGACTACCTCGTGCTCGAAGAGTGGGTGCGGGCGAAAATGCGCCCGACGAACGTTCCCACGGACGCCGAGTTTCCGTTCTTCACCACTCGCGTGCAGCCCATGCTGGTCAAGCGCGGCTGCATGATGCTCGGCTGTCACTCGAGCTCGATGTTCCACGACTTTCGCCTGCGCGGCGGCAGCGGCGGGCATTTCGGCTTGCCGGCGACGCGCACGAACTATCGCCTTTCTCTCGAGCAGCTCGCGCTCGAGTCGCCGAGCGTCCACGCGAGTCGCCTCGTTCGCAAGAATCTCGCGCCCGAAGCGGGGGGCATTCGGCATCGGGGTGGCCCGCTCTTCGGCGTCGGTGATCTCGAAGAGCCGTGCGATCTGAGGGCTGCCGAAGAGGGGCCGCTCGACGAGCAGAGTCCGTTCTGCGTCATCGCGGCCTGGTTCGCGCGCGAGCGCGCGGCGCGTCTGGGCGCGGCGCCGCCATTTTCGAGCATCGTCTACGTACGGCGGACGCCGGCGCAGGGGCCGGACACGCCGCAGGATTATGCGACGTACCAGCCGGGCTCGGAGCTCGTGCAGGCGACCGTCACGGTCGGCGCCGATGGTACGCTCGGCGCTGGCGGCGAAACCGTGCTGAGCACGTCGTGCGGGCTTTCGGCGGCGAGTGCCGACGTCCGGCGCGCTGCCGTCTCGTGGGACGGCGCGCGCATCGCATTTTCGGCGAGATCGAGCGCGACCGAGCCGTTCCGCGTGTACGTCGTGCAGGGCGGCGCGTGCGCCGTCGATGCCGCAATCGACGCGCCGCCGGAAGACGAGTCCGGTTCGCCGATCCTCTTGAACGGCGAGCTTTCGCACAACTTCGATCCCACCTTCGCGCCGGACGGTCGCATCGTCTTCACGTCGACGCGCGGCAACGTCATGAACGTGAGCACGATCGGTTACTCGGGGCCGCAGCGGGCCCCCGCCGATCCGACCAAGCTCAACGCGAATCTCTACGTGCGCGAGAGCGACGGACGCATCCGACAGCTCACGTTCCTGTTGAACCAGGAGCTCTTGCCCTCCTTCATGCGCGACGGCCGGCTCATCTTCACGAACGAGAAGCGCGCGCCGGATTTCTATCAGCTCGCCGGACGACGTATGAACCTCGACGGCGGCGACTACCATCCGCTGTTCGGTCAGCGCAGCACCATCGACTACAACCAGCTCACGGGCGTCGTCGAGCTCGCCGACAAGAACCTCGCGATGATCCTGAGCGACAAGGGTGCGTGGCACGGCGCGGGAGCCCTCGCCATCGTCAATCGGAGCCTCGGCGTCGATGCAACGAGCACGGATCCTGCGGATTACCTCGTCGACCAGTCGCTCATCGGCCGGCCTCCGACCGAATTTTTCCAGGAGTCGCTCACCATCCTGGATCCGGCGGCGACGGGGAAGCTCGACTCGACGCGGGGCGCCTACCGCGATCCTTCGCCGCTTCCGGACGGCCGCCTGCTCGTCGCGTACGCTCCCAACGTAACGTCGCTCGGTTCGTTCGTCGGAAAATTCGAGATCGTCGCGGTCGACCCGGTGACCGGCGTACGCGCGCCGCTCGTTACCGACGGCACGCGCGATCTCGTGTGGCCCGTGGCCGTGTACGCGAAGGCGAGTCTCGGAATCTTCGAATCGCGCCTCGACGAAGCGAACGGCGCGAGCGAAGTCGGAACGGGCGCGACGGCCGCCGTCACCATTCTCGATCTGGGCGTGCTGCAAAGCCTGATGTTCCAGAACACGCGGGGCTCGGGGCGTCCCGTCGGGCGTTCGAACTCGCTCAACGTCTGGGAAGAATTGCCGCCGGAGCCGGGCGTCACCGATTTCCCGTCGGGCGGGCAGTACGTGAGCGACGACGCGTTCGGGCAGCTCTACGTGAGGCGCCAGCGCCTCGGCTCCGTGCGCGTCGAGTCCGACGATTCCGCCGCCATGACGGTTCCCGGCGGCGTCCCGATCCTGTTCGAGACCGAGGTCGAGCTCGCGGGCGACGGTTCGCCCACGCGTCACCATCAGCGGGAGTCGACGCAGTTTTACCCGGGCGAACGCGTGCGGCAGGGCTTCCGACGCGAGCTCTTCAACGGGCTCTGCGCCGGCTGCCACGGCTCCATTTCCGGCGCGGAAATGGACGGCGCGGTCAAACCCGACGTGCTGACGAAAGCGTCCGACGTTGCCGCGCGCACGGCCATTCCCACGGATCTCACGTCACGCTCGGGCGTTCCCGCAGGGCCGCCGTTTCCCTGACCGGTGCGGCCGCGCGAGGCGCCGATCGCTACTGGATCTCGACGGTCTTACGCACCGTTACCATGTCGCCCTCGAACGCAGGCACGCGCGCTCGGCGCAGCGTCGCGGCGATGCAGCCTCCCGTCGGCGTGCCGGCGAACGGCGGCCCCGCGATGGTCGCGCTCGTCACCCGGCCCGACGGAGAAAATGTGATGGTGACGGCCGCGACGCCGGACGGGTCGCCTGGTTTGCGGCAGCTCGAGGCCTGCGCGACGGCTCCGGCGAGCGCCGTCCGCGCGGCGTCGGCGTTGAACGGGCCTTCGGCTTTTCCGCGCGGCGCGTCGGAAGGCTCGGGCGTGCCGGGTGCCGGCGCCGTGATCGCGGGTTTCGGTGTCGCGGATGCCGTGCTCGGGGGAGCCGTTGCGGTCGCGGATCCGGGCGAGGGCTCGGCGAGGTTACGGGGCGCTGCGGTCGTGCTGCCGCTCGGATGAGTCGCCACAGGGGCGGGCGAGGGCGCGGCGCCAGGGCCCGTCGGGTCGGCCGCCGGTGGCTCGATGGGCGGAGGGAGCGGAGGCATGGGGTCGGGCGGCGCCGGCGGTAACGCGGCGGCCGATGCCGGACTTTCGGCGGCAGGCTTTTCGGCTGCGGAGTCGCCCGGCAGCTGACTCCGGAACGCGAGCGCGAAAGCGCCGACGCCGCCGAGCGCGATGAGCACGGCGGGAATGACGCGCGACGTCTTGCGTGGCGGCGGAGCGCTCGCGCTCTCGTCGTGAGCGCTCGCCTTCGCTCGGGGCTTCGGGTCTTCCAACGAGGCGTCGGGCTCGAGCGGCGGCGCGGCGAGCGCGCTGGAGTCGGGTGCGAGCAGGCGCGGCGCTTCGAGCTCGGGCGCCACGAGACGCAGCGCCTCCGCCTCGGGCGCGGCGAGTCGCGGTGCTTCCGCTTCCGGTGCGGCGAGTCGCGGTGCTTCCGTTTCCGGTGCGGCGAGTCGCGGTGCTTCCGCTTCGGGCCGCGTCCCGCGCTCGAAGCTTACGTCGGCGCTCAAGAGATCGTCCGATACGTCGTCGGTGCGCGTGGGAGGGCGGGGCTTCTGGCGCGGCGGCTTCGGCGGTTCTTTGATCTTGAGCGGCAGCGCACCCTCGGCGCGTTTCGGCGGCGGAGCTTTGTCGGGAACGACGGCGCGCCGCACGGGCGGCGGCTTCGGCGAGCCGCCC
>DASUTR010000431.1:0-6526 GCA_036374535.1 Polyangiaceae bacterium | reverse complement strand
ATTTCTTGCGTCGAGCCTCGGCCGCGGGGTCCGCGCCGCGGCCTGCCGGTGGCGCCGTTGGCGTTTGCGGCGGTCCCTCGCTGTAGTCGCGAATCACGCGCCGCGGATCGATCCCGGCGTCCTCGGCGTCGGCGACATATTCCGAGACGCGCTTCTGATGGTTGACCGCCGACGCGGAGTAAATCGAGTTGACCGTTTGCAGGAATTGGGCGCGCTGCTCGGGCGTGAGTCGCTCGCCCGTCACCACGCGGTTCCACACGGCGCGCACCCCTTCAGGAATGCTCCGCGAGTGTTCGGCCTGCAATTGCTCCGACTCGCGGACCACCGACAACGGATCGAGCGCGCGCATGAACTGAAAGATCGCCGCCCGGTCGCCCGCCGCGTTGCCCTGCGAGAGCGTCGACTGCAGTTCGCGGAAGGACCGCCCGAGGATTTGAAAATTCTGCGTCTCGCGCGTGAAGTCGTCGCGGAGCGCGTTCGCGACTTGCACCTTCTGATACGGCGAGAGCGGTTTCCCGCCCGCGGTCATCGACCTGATAGCTAGGAGCATCGCGTTTCGATCGTTCGCCATGTCCTCGCGCGACTTGCGATCGGCCTCGGCCCGCGCGTCGAGCGCGGCCTGATTCTGCGCGGCAAGATCCTTGCGCGCCTGCTCGCCGCGCTGTTGCTCTTGGTACTCGACGCCCCCGAGCGACTCGAAGCGCTCCGGCACGATCGGGAGCGCGCGCGACGTCGGCAGCGTCGGGATCGCGTCAGGACTCGCTTGCTGGCTCGGAAGGCCGACCGGGATCGCCATGCCCGCGTGCCGCTTGATGATGCCCTGGTCGAGCCCGAACTCGCTCAGGTTCGCGACGTCCTCGGGTGAAATCTCGCCGGGCTGTGCGGTCGTGCGGAGCGTGCTCGCGCGCTGAAAACGGCGTTGCCGCTCGGCGTCGATCTGTGCTTGCTTCTGGATCTCTTCGAGGCGCTTTTCTGCGGCTTGCTGGATCTTGAGTTGCTCGCCCGCGCGCGTTTCCGCCTTCTCGTCGAGGGACCGCTGATACTGACGATCCTGCTCGGCGATCTGCTCGGCGAGGGCACGCTGACGGTCAAGCTCACGCGTCGCGAGAAAGCGCGTGAGCCCTTCGGTGGCGCCGGTCCAGATACTCATCGCCGGAGCCCCTGGAGCGCCGCGTTGCGCTCGCGATCCCGCAGCACGCCGCCCGCGGCGGTGGCGCCCAGGCCGAGGATGCCCATAATTTTCTCCAGCGTGCCCGCCTTCGGGAGCGTCTCGGCCGACGAGAGGTTATACGGCGCGAGCGCGGGCAATTCGTCGAACGACTCGCCTTCGAGCAAGCCGAGCATCGCTTGGCGCTGCATCTCCTCGGCCGCGGCGCGGCCCTGGTCGCCGATGCCGCCGCCGATAAAGGAAATGTTGGACACGCCCTGCGGGCGCGCCGCCGGTTGGAAGTTCAGCGCGAGCGCCGAGCGCATCGAGTTTTCCCAATTGCTTTGGCGCGATTCGCGTTCCGCCTCGCGCTGCCGCAGATCGATGTCGGCACGGTTCTGTAGCGCGCGCTCGTACTGGTCCGCGGCGTCGAGGCCGAGCCGATCGCGGCCGAGCGCATAGTCTGCCTGTGTCATGCGCTCCGACTCGGCGCCCTTGGCCGCGCCCGACGTCGCGGCGCCGACGCCGCTCAAGATGGGCCCGATCGCCGCCGACATCCCGCCCGTGAATGGCGCCGCGGCGGTCCCGGCGATTCCGAGGAGATTTTTCCAAAAGCTCATAGCGACCCCCTAAAAGCCGAGGCTCCGAAGGAAATAGTTGGCCTCCGAGTTCGCCAAATCGAGCCCGAACGATTGCCCGAATTGCTGATTCTGGAGCATCGCACGAATGAGGTCGACGTTGAGCGCGCCCGTGCCGAGCTTGTCGCGAAGGTTCAGATCCTGCTGCCCGAGCGACCCGGTTTGCGCGAGGCTCTCGCGCTTGATCGCCGCGTCGAGCGCCGCGAGTTCCCGCTCCAGAGCCATCGCTTGATCGCCGGAGATCATGCCGCGCAAGCTCGTGAGCGCGTTCTGAATTTCCTCGCGCCGCGATTGCAGTTCCCGCCCGACAAGCTCGGCCTCGAATTGGCCGACGTTGCGGCCCATCGCTTCGTCGATCATCCGGCGCTCGACGTCGTCGCCGCCGGTCGTATACCCACCCGCGGCCGAGCCCGCTTGCGCGGCGCTATCGAGCGCATTGCGGCGCGCCCGCTCTTGCCCGGCGGCATAC
Organism: Polyangiaceae bacterium; assembly: GCA_036374535.1. GTDB lineage: Bacteria > Myxococcota_A > Polyangia > Polyangiales > Polyangiaceae > PMG-095. Next base: position 4,272 of record DASUTR010000431.1, on the reverse strand, counting down.
GCGTCGGCCTGCTGCCGGAAGTTCGGATCGTTGGTGTCGACCGCGGTCCCCTTCTGGATCGATTGCAGGTAGGTGTTGCGGACAACGTCTTGCGTGCCCTGGTTGGTCGTGTTATTCGACGGCGCCGCGCCGGGCGTTTGCGAATACGTTTGCGCGTTTTGGTTCTGCTGATTGATCGGCGTCGTGCCGGGCTCGCCGGTCGGGTAGTAGCCCGTGGTCGGCGGCGCCGCGCCCGCGCCGCCGCTGCCGGGTGTTGAACCGACATAGCCCGGCGTGCCGTAGAGCGGGTGGTTCTTGTCGACCCAGCCCAGGCCCGCCGCCGCGGCTTGCTGCGGCGTCATCTCGGCCGCGGGCGCCGCGGGCACGAGGCCCGGCGCTTGCGCCTGCATCTCAGGCATCGCGGTCGTGAGCCCCGGCGCTTGTGTTTTTCGCTTCTGCTCGTCGAGGTAAAGCGGGTGATGCTCGTCGACCCACTGGCCATTATCGAGTGTCGGCATGGTTCCCCTCTTACGGCGCGAGACTATCGACGTACGCCTGACAGTACGCGCGGAGGGACGCGTTGACTGGAATACCTGGATACGCGGCGCGCGCCGCGCGGATCAATTCGATCTTGCTGACGCCTTGCCCGCGCATCGTGACGTTGATCAAGTAGCTCGATCCCGTCGACGGCGACACGCCCGGCTCGGGCGAGGCATCCGGATTGAGCGCGAACAGTTCCGCGACTTGCGCCGCGCTGAGCGCGTGATTCCAGAGGCGCACGTCGTCAATCGTGCCGTGAAACTTGACGACGCCGGTCCAGAACGGTCGGAAGCCCCCGATCGAATAACACTCCATCGGTGTCGGGACCGTCAGGGGATCGGGCGGTGGCAACATGACGCCGTCTTTGTAGAACCGCACGATCGGCCCGTCGCGCGTCACGCAGAGGTGATGCGATCCGCTGAGCCCCCCGTGCGGCACGGGCCGCACGTCGCCATTGCTGTAGAACACATGGTCGACTTCGACGTACAGGAAAAAACGATTCAGACTCCCGTCGCCGCCGATGAGGACGCCCCCGGTCCCATCCCACCCGTTGACCCAGCACGCCGCGCTATGGACGGTGCCCATGTTGATCGGCGTGTCAGGGCGATACGCAAAGCAGTGCCCATCCTCGACGACGCCCGACCACTTCAACGCGCTCGCGCCGAACTTTTTCAGCACGGGATCCCACGCGCCCCCGATGACGTCGCGCGCGAGATTGAGCCCGCTGCCCGCGGCGTCGGCGGCGGTCGAGCCGCTGCCCTCGTTAAGCGGCCAATACGCGGTCATCGGAGGCAATGCCATCGCTAGGCCCCGATCATCCGAAGCAACGCGTCACGGTCGAACGCGGACGGCCCGCCGAGGATCTCGGCGATCTTGTTTTGCAGCGTGTTGTAAAACTCGTTGTCGGTCGGCGCGAGCGATTGAATCGTGCCGAAGCTCGACCCGTTGCCGCCGTTCGGCGCGAGCAGCGAGCCTCCCCCGCCGCCGCCCGTGAAGCTCCACCCGCCCGCATCGAGGCCCTGCTGTCCGCGATTGAGATAGCCCCACCCGCTGCCGGTCTTGTTATTCCACCAATCGTTGCCCTCGCCCTGCCCGAGCACGTCGACAATGTCGCCGTTCGCGAGTTTGATCCGCCCGCGCGCGCGCCCGCTCGAATCCTTCTGAATCTGTGCGCCCAGGCCGCGGAGATCGGCCTCGGCGTCGAGGAGCCCTTGCGGCCCGTACTCGTACTTGCCGAGCACATCCATCAACCCGCCGCCGCTGCCGCCGCTCGACGTCTGCGGCTCGGCGGGCGTCGGCATCTCGCCGGGTCGCGGGGGCGCGACCACGCTCGTGTTGGTCTGCTTTTTCCTCGGCTCTTCGAGGAAGTCGATCAGCATGTCGCGTTCGTCGGTGCCGTATGCCGCCATGTGATGCCTCGCTTCACTTAAACAAACGCGTCGTAATAGCCCTGCAGGATGATGCCGTCGCCGTTGCCGATGGCGACCGGATACGTGGGGCCGAGCCAATTCTGCGAACCCGGTAAGACCATCCAGCCCCCCACGCTGATCGACCCCATGTGCATCGGTTGTCCGAGATATTGGGCAACCCCCGCATCCGACATCAGCGCCGAGCCACAGATCAGGGAATTGACCGGAGACTCCGGCAGCGTGAACGTGTAATAGAGCCCCGTCCCCGGCGTACTTGTGCTGCCTAGCGTGAGTTGAATGCCAAAGAACACCGTCGTGCCCATGTACATTTTTCGGCCGACCAACGTGCCGTTACCTAACGTCGGCTGCGTCGTCGCGGGACCAAACGATCCCGAGCCCCAGTTCGGCGTGTACGTCGTCCACACTCCATCGGCCTGCGTCCGACCACGCGCGAACACGCCACCCGTTAGGTTGAGATTGCGCCAGCGCCGAGCCGCCAACCCGAGATCGGCGACCGCGGTCGCTTCCGGCGTCCAGTGCTGATTCGTCATCAGCGCTGAATTAGAAACATCGGGCGTGATCGACGGCGTGCCGGTACTGAACCGGAGGCCGTTGACCGCGTGCAACCACTTCGAGACCGCGTTCTCAAGCGGTTCAGTGAAGTCGCCGATACTGAGCGACGCGCCGGTCCCGCCATCGATCAGCGTCGGAATGCCAGCCATCCGACCAATGCGAAAGACCGGGCTCACGAGCGGCGACTGACTGAGATCCCACAGCGCAAACTCCTGCCCCGAGACGAACGGCGAGAACGCGAGTGGGCGGCGCTCCAGGAAGTAGCCGGTCGGCCCGCCGATCAGCACGCCTTGTCGCACCACCTCGCCCGGTAGGAGGAGCGTGCCGCTGCCGGGAATGGTCGGCAGCGTGCCAATGCCGCACTCGACGCCGGTCCCGAGTCGCGCCCAGAGGTCGCCGCTCGCCCTGATGTCGGCCGCGACCTCAATGCCGTCGGGGCCGACCACCTTCACGCTGTCGGCGGTGACGTTCCCGTGCGTGCCGTCGTCTTTGTGCTCGGTCTCGCTCCAGGTCTGCAACGCCGCGTGCGTGCGCGCAAACTGCTCACTCGTCGCCTGCCCGATGAGGCGCGGATCGTCGCTCTTGATCTTTTCTTTTTGGAAGAGGCCGAGATTCATTTAGCCCCTCCCCGTGCTCGGGCTCCCGAGCGTGTACGTGGCGGTGAACCCGTGAACCTGCCACGGGCCGACCGCGCGGGCCACGGTATCGCCGATCTCGAACTGCATCGCGAGCGCTTCGGCGAGGTACGCGTTATCGATTGGGAGGATCGCGTAGGGCAGTGCGCCCGCCATGACCGTGGCGATCGGGCGCACTTCGACGCCGAAGTCGCGAACGCACGTCACCGTCAGATCCGTGGGCGGCATCGGCTCGACTTCGAGAATCGCCGAGTCGATCTGAAAGCGCCGCACCATCACCCCGAACTGATAGGCCTTCGTCCGAATGTAGGCCCGATAGTTTGTGCCGTAGTCGGTCTGACTGGTGTAGTCGTCGGCTTGCAGGATGATCGGTCCCCCACTCGCCGGGGCATCGATGAGGAGATGCGGCTTCAAGTTGAAGCGCGCCGCCGCGCGTACCGGATTCGGCATCGTGTGAAACACCAACCCGTCGCTCTCAACCGAGTACATCCAACGCAGCCACGGCGTCTGCTGGCCGTCGAGCGCGACGTGCCACCACACTTGGCGCTTATCCGGGTGATAGGTCGCACTGCACACTTGCGACGCGTTGAGGTTGATCCGCGCCTTCCAGGTCCGCTGCATTTGCGGGCAGAGCACGCGGAGGCCCTGCACGCCGAGTTGCATCGGGCCGACGTCGGGATCGAGGAAGTAGAGGCACGAGAGCCCATCGACGTCGGTGCCCTCAACGATCGAGAACGGGATCGCCCCGTGGCGGCGGGAGAGCGTGTCAGGGAGATACGCGCGGGTCAGCGACGCCGAGCGGATCATTTGATGCACCTGTTGGCGTTTAAAGACGATGACCTTGCCTTCCCACGCCTTGATGCCAGTCAGCCCGCCGCCGTCGAGAGTGTCGAAGTCGATGAAGCTCCCCTGATCGACGGCGATGCGTTCATCGTTGCCGACACCGACTTGGCTCTGGAGTGGCGTCCACGACACCCGCGCCGACTGCTGCTGGTTCTCCCAGTTGCCGCCCATGATGAGGCGGTCATCATCGACGGTCAGCCATTGCGCCGAGGGTGGCAGTGTGTAGTCGCCGACGTCCTCCGACTGCACGCCCGTCGTCGCGACCGCCGAGAGCGCCAGCGTGTCGTCGTACA
>DASUTR010000430.1:0-4362 GCA_036374535.1 Polyangiaceae bacterium | reverse complement strand
CAAATACCTGGTCTCGCTCGCATCGCTACTCGAAGCGGCGGGCGAAGCGGAGTACGCGCGTCAGGTACTCCACGTGAGCAAGTTCGCGTCCGGTAGCACTACTGAATTATTCGGCGAAGCTCGGCTGCTTCTTCCCGGCGTTCTTCAGAAGAGCGGAGGCAAGCTTTCAGAGCTCGACCGCGCTCGTCTTCGCGACACCATTGCGGGCATCGAAGGTGAGTTTCGTCGGATAGGGGGTGGGTAGACGAGTCGTGCATCAACCGACTGGCGCGGCCGCGCTGAGGCCCGCGTGGGAGCGAGGGGCCCACGCGGGCCGAGTCGTGGAGCGCGCAGCCGCCAGTCGCCGAGACGATGCTTGAGGCTACAGTAATGCTGGACGTTATTCCCAATTGGGGCGGCTTCGGTGTGCCCGGGGCCCTCAATGGAGACGGCAGCATCGATATTCTCGCCAAATCAATTGGCTGTCCGGGCGACGGAGCCGGCTGTGTCCGCTACGTATATTGGCCAGAACTCTGACCTGTCCGCCCAAAAAGCGGACCTAGAATTCCGACAAAGTGCACAGCTCGACGCCGCGCGACGGCAGGCCTGGGCTGACGCTCAGCCGTCTCGGCGCTTGCGCTGGACGAGCCGGTTCAAATAGCTGCGTTCGAGACCGGAAAGCCGCGCCGCCTCGGACTGATTCCCCCCGGTATGCGCGAGCAGCGCGTCGACGTACAGGTCGACGAAGAGCTGCAACAAATGCTCTTTCTGCGCCGCGTAGGGCTGATCGAGCGCGATGTAGCGGCGCAGCACCTGCGCGAGCTCCGAGCTGTCACGAGCGGGGGCCTCGGGGACGGCTCCGATGGCTGCGTGCGCTTCGACCACGTTGCGAAGCTCGCGCACGTTTCCAGGAAAGCTCAGGGTTCGCAGGTGATTGAGGATCTCGGGGGGCGGCGCGGAGATGCCGAAGCGCTCGGAGAACGTCGCGGCAAGCAGCGGCAGGTCTTCGAGCCGTTCGCGCAACGGCGGCAGCGAGACATTGACGACCATCAAGCGATAATAGAGATCCTCGCGAAAGCATCCTTCGCTCACGAGCTGCTTCAGGTCGCGGTGCGTCGCGGCGATCAGCCGCACGTCGATGGGACGCCCGCGCGTTTCACCCACCCGCACCACGTGCCCTTGCTCGATCGTGCGCAAGAGCAGCGGCTGAACTTCGAGCGGCAGCTCGCCGATTTCGTCGAGAAATAGCGTCCCGCCGTGCGCAGCCTCGAACGCTCCCGCGCGCGCTTCGACGGCGCCCGTGAACGCACCGCGGACGTGACCGAAGAGCTCGCTGCGCGCGAGGTTCTTTTCGAGAGCGCCACAGTTGACGCAGACGAACGGCCCGCTCGCCACGTGCGAATGGTCGTGTAAGGCGCGCGCCGCGAGCTCCTTGCCCGTTCCCGTCTCCCCCGTAACGAGCACGTTGGCGAGGGAACCCTCGAGGCGCCGGAGCAGGCTGTAGACGCGCCGCATCGCCGTCGAACCGCCGAGCAGAGGTCCGTAGCTCTCCCCCTCGTAGGGCGGCAGCTGTTCGGGTTTCAGATCGGGAATGATCTCGAGCTCGACGCGGCCGACTCGCAATCTCGAACCGAGGCTCAACGTCGCGCGTTCGATGCGCTGATCGTACAGAAACGTGCCGTTGCGGCTGCCGAGGTCCCGCACGGCGACCCCCGCGCGAACGAGCTCGAGCTCTGCATGCACCCGGCTCACCGTCTTGTCGTCCAGCAAGATGTCGACCCCCTCTCCGGCCCCGATCCGGCAGAGTCCGCGGCTCAACCGGTACGTTGCTGGTCGCGCGTTCGCGTTCAGAACGCGAATGCGAGCCGCGATCGGCACGGACTGATCGCTCTGCTCCCCGAGCGTTTGAGTGCGATCGCTCGAGACCCCTTCGTCACACTCTCTCGGCGCACCGTGGTGGAGCTCGGGCGCGCTCATGGGAAGGTCCCCGCCACGAACAGGTTGGCCCTGGTCGCAGAGCCACGGACATCCGCGAGATGCAGCACCGTCCCGAGAGCGAGCCCAGCTCCGCCCACCGTGAACGCGATCGTCGAAACGGTGGCCCAGTCCTGAATTCGATCGCGTTCCGCTTCGAGCTCGGGATCGCAGGCGTTTCCCGTGCACTTTGCTTTCAGATCTTGGGTCTTGATCAGAGCCACGATGCCGGCGGTAGCGCCGACGGCGATTGCCGCCGTGCCGAGCAGAAGCGGCGCCACGACCGAGGTCTTCAGGCCGTTCGACGACGTCGCGGGCACCGCGGGCTCGTCGGGCACCGGTTTCACCACGGGATTGACGGCGGTCGAGCCCGGCTTGTCGACCTCGAACAGCACGCGCACGGCACGCTCGCCCGCTTGCAGACGTAGCGCGCGCTCGTGGATACCCGTCGCGGTGCGCAGCGCGACGCGGTGGGGGCCCGGATCGACCTGAATTTCTCGGCCCAACGTGGAAAGGGGAATGGCCTCGCCGTTCAGCTGGACGCCGCTCGGCACGAACGTCGCTTCGATGACGATGCTCGGAATGCGCGCCTCGAGCTCCGAGAGCTCGTCTTTGGCCGCGCTCTGCGCCTTCAGCCACGGCTCGGGCGCGTCCGGCGCTAGGCGCTCGTCGAGCACCGCCCGATAGGAACCCCGCGCCGCCAAGAACAATCCCAGGTTTCGTTGGCAGCGCGCGATGTACAGCGCGAACACCGGCGAATGAGCAACGGCGTCCGCTCTCCGAAAAAGCACGAGCGCCGATTCGTACTTCTGATCTTCGTAGAGCTCGACCGCGCCGTGACCAAGCGCGATCGCGTCGGCAGGCCCCGTTTGTGCCCACGCGTTCTCCGCAGCGCTAAGGAGCATCAAAAGCGCCAGCGTTGGTCGCACGAGGGCTCGCATCAGACTCTCCTTTCGTCCCGGCGGGGAGCCCAAAGATGGGGTCGCGCCGGGCGCTCGTCGCCGCGGCCAGGGTTCTGGGCGGCGACTCGAGGGAGTCTTTCGCGACGGCCGGCGCCTCGCGCGCCGATCGGCTCCGGGCGGCTCGTTCCGGCCGTGCCGCGGCCGCGGGTTCGACGCGCCGTGGCTCGGCCGTGGCGGACGGCGGGGATGAAGCGGGCTCTGACGGTATCGTCGAGGCGAGCCGCGGCGAGAGCGCACCCTGACGAGGCACGGCAGCGCGCGCCCGCTCGGTCGGCGGGCGAGAAGCGAGACGCTCAGACCCGAGCGAGAGCGCAATGAGGGCGAACGCCGCAACAACCACCGCGAGCAGCGGCCCGCGCAGCCGCTTGCGCAAACCCGTCTTCAGGGACGTCGCGCGCGCGGTACGCGTATGCGCGCCAAACGACTCCCAGGACAGCGTCGATTCGACCCGCGGAGCGAGTGAGCTCGGCCTCTCGCTCGTGGCCACGGGCAGCACGAGATCGGGGGCGCGAGCCGCGATGATCGCGAAAGCGCCCGCGAGCTCCGCTCCCGAGCGAAAGCGCTGCGAGATATCGCGACACAACGCTCGCTCGAAAAAGCCGTCGAACTCCGGCGGCAGCGACGGGACGAGCGTGGACGGGGCCCGCATCTGCCCGAGACAGATCCGCTCGACGGTTGCGGCCAGGCTCGCGGAGGCAAACGGTTCGACGCTGGTCACGGCGCGGTAGAGCGCCGCGCCGAGCGACCAGAGATCGGTGGTGTGATCGAGCCCTTCGCCACGGGCTTGTTCGGGGCTCAAATAACCCGGCGAACCCACGACGGTGCTTTCGCCTCCGTCCGCCTCGTCGAGCGACTTTACGATGCCGAAATCGAGAACCTTGAGCACGCGCGCGGAGCCGGTTCCGCACAAGAAGAGATTGCTCGGCTTGATGTCGCGATGGAGAAAGCCGCGAGCGTGCGCGTAATCGAGCGCGACGCCGGCTTCTGTCACCCAGGCGGACATTTCGGCGAGAGTGGGCCCCGGGGCTCGCGACAGGCGAGATGCCAGCGACTCCCCCTCGAGGTACTCCATGACGATGTAAGGGACGCCGTCCTCGAGACCGTAATCGCGCACATCGACGACGTGCGGGCAGCGGAGCGCAGCAGCCGCACGAGCTTCGCGCCGGAATCGGCGCAGGGCGCTCGGGTCGTTTTCGGCCCCCGGAGCCAAGACTTTGACCGCTACCGTCGTGCCGAGCTCCTCATGGCGCGCTCGCCAGACGAGGCCCATGCCGCCACTGCCCACCAAGCGCTCGAGTCGGTACCGGCTTGCAATGACGTGTCCCCCCCTCACCGCGGTTGCCTTCCTTCTCCAGCGGCCTTGCGCGAGCCGTACGAACGTGGAGTCAGCACCCAGCGGGTGCGACTCGTCATCGAGCTCGCCAGTTGGGAACGCCGGAAGCACGGA
>DASUTR010000429.1:0-4382 GCA_036374535.1 Polyangiaceae bacterium | reverse complement strand
CCGTCTTCGAGCTTGACGACCCGGGCGCTGTGCACGCGCGCACCGAGCTCCCGGAGCGCTGAATCCAAGAGGTCGTGCGTCAGCGGGCGCGGCGGCTTTTCACGCTCCAAACGGAGCTCGATCGATTGCCCTTCCGTGCCGCCGATGAAGATGGGAACCGCGCGTCTTTGCCCCGTGTCGACGAGAAGGACGGCGTGCCCCGGGCCGACCGACCCTGCACCGACGACGACCGCCTCGACGAAGCCCGCCGGCGGCGTTTTCCCGGTCCCATTCGCCGGCGCGCCCCGTGAAGGGCTCGAGGAGACGGACGACGACGCTCGCGCCGCACCATCTTGCCCGACGCCGTGCGCGGGGGAACGAGAACACCCGACCACGACGAGAACGAGGAGCAGCGCTCGCACGCATGCTGGTACCACGCCGTGGTCGCGCGAGCCATTCAGGGGCCACGCACACGCAATGCGTCGCCCCGACTCACGTTCCGGCGAGCTCCCGGCGCAAGCTCGTCGCGAAGCGATGAAGGGCCTCGAAGCTACTCAAACGCACTCCGTACTCCGGCTCCGCGGGCCAGGCGCCGCTTCCGCCGAGGACGAGATGCACGCCGTGTTTCCTGCAGCTCGGCGCGAGTTTCCGGAGCTCTGCGAGGAGGGGTCGCTCGGCCGCGGAACGCTCCGACGCGGAGAGGACGACGAGCTCCACCGAACCCTCGCTCACGAGCTCCACGAGCTCGGTCGTAGGAGTTTGCCTGCCCGCCCAGCGCACGCCCCATTCGCTCTCGCGTAGCACGAGCTCGGCGAGCGAAAGTCCGAGCGTGTGCTCGTCCCCTTCGACCATGGCAAGTACCGCGGTCGGGGATGCTGCATCGCTGTTGAAGCTTTCGCTCGTTCGCTCGAGCGCACGCGCGAGCTTCTCCGACGCCGCGTGCTCGTCGAGAACGCTGATCTCGCCCCGCTGCCAGCGGAGCCCTATCTCGACGAGGCCGCTTCCGATCTGCTCGGCGACACGATGGTAAGCGCCGAGTCTGCCCCGCGCGGCGACGATCTCTCCCCAGATCTCGTGAAGTGTGGCGTGGCTCACGAGGTCGGCCCACTTCTCCGCGCTGCCGGTTTCCTGCTCACCCGCCTTCGAGAGGAAGCGTTCGAGATCGGCGCGCCGAAAACGGCGATGCCCTCCGGCCGTGCGCACGCACGGCAAGACGTTCTGGTCGGCCCAGCGCTTGACGCTCGAGCCTCCGACGCGCGCGATGCGCGCGGCCTCCGCCGTGGTCAATAGATCGTCGTCGGCCATTGCCTCGATCCGCTCCGAATATTGGACGATTTGGTCGACCGTCAACGCGAGATGTCGGGTTCTGCCCACGGGATCGCGCCGCGACGATTGGCCGTTTCGACCGATTTGGTGGGTCTTGTTGCGATGGGACAAGAAGCGACCAAAAAGTCCAAAGAGCGAATCGTTCGGATTCCGAGAGTATAGATTACATAGTAATTACAGACTCTTAGGATTTTGGCGGCGCTGATAAATTCGACTAAATCGACCAAAGGCTGAAACCGGCTCGGACGGGTCGGCGTAGTCCGGGGCTCTGAAAGGAGATCCCCATGAAGACCCTTCGAATCGAAAAAAGCTTCTCCATCTTGGCCACGCTCGGGTGCCTCACCTTGGTGGCGGGCTGCTCGGACGACGAAACTGACGACGCCGACGGCACTGGTGGCGCGTCCGCGACGGGCGGGAGCGCAGGCTCCGGCGGCACGTCGAGCGGCGGCACGTCGAGCGGTGGCACGTCGAGTGGCGGCACGTCGAGCGGCGGCACGGGCGGCGGCACCGAGGTGGCTCGCGTTCGCGTGTTGCACGTTTCGCCGGACGCCCCCGGCGTCGACGTATTCGTGAACGGCGGCGACGAACCCGTCGTCGAGAACCTGGAGTTTCCGGACGGCACCGCGTACCTCGAGGTAGCTCCCGGCACGTACACCTTCGACGTCGCGGCGACGGGCTCGACCGCGGACGACGCCGTGCTCACCGTGGAAGACCTCGAACTCGAAGAAGGTCAATCGTACACCGCGGTCGCGTTCGACGAGCTTTCGTCGATTTCCGCGCTTGCGCTCGTCGACGACTACGCCGACGTCGGGGCGGGCGATATCCGCATCCGCGCCGTGCACGTCGCCACGGGTGTCGGCGAGGTCGATATCTGGGACGTGACCAACCCGGGAAGTCCCTCGCCGCTCTACGAAGACGTGGGCTTCGGCGTCGCGGGCGACGCCATGGACGTGCCCGCCGGAGCCTACTCGGTCGGGATCGACGTCGACGACGACGCCAGCCCGGATCTCACGTTCGATCTGCCCGCTCTCGACGCCGGAACGGTCGTGAACCTCTACGCCGTGGCGGCCGAGGGCGACGTGTTCCTCCTCGCTCAGCTGCCGGACGGCACGACTGCCCGCATCGATCCGCGAGGCCCGACGGCGTTCCTCCGCGTCCTGCACCTTTCTCCCGACGCCCCGGCCGTCGACGTCTTCGTCAACCAGGGCGATGACCCCGTGGTGAGCGAGCTCGAGTTCCCCGACGGCACTCCGTACCTGGCCGTGCCCGCAGACAGCTACGACATCGACGTGTCGCCCGCCGGCTCGACGGCGGACGACGCGGTGCTCTCCGTCGAGGGACTCGAGCTCGAAGCCGACACGTTCTACACGGCGGTGGCCATCGACGAAGTCGCGAGCATCACGGCGCTGCCTCTCGTCGATGACTACTCCGAGCTCGACGCGGGGAAGATCCGAGTACGCGCGGTCCACGCCGCGCCGGGCGTCGGGCAAGTGGACCTTTGGAACGTGCCCGAGTCCGGCGCGCCGACTCCGCTCTGGACCAACGTCGACTTCGGCGTGGCGGGCAACGCGCTCGAGCTCGACGCCGGCGCCTATACCATCGGCGTGGACGTCGACGACGACATGAGCCCCGACCTCACGTTCGTGCTGCCGGAGCTTTCCGCCGGAACGGTCGCGAACGTGTTCGCCACGAACGACGAGAGCGGCAGCGTCTTTTTCCTCGCGCAGCTCGCCGACGGCTCGACCGTGCGTATCGATCCCGAATGAGTGAAGAGTGCGGGAAGGGACTCGTGTCGAGTCCCTTCCCGTCGCCTGCCGCAGCGGACTCGGAATCTAAAGCAGACCCAGACGTTTCCCGGCGATCTCGAAGGCGACCGGGCTCTGGTCGATGCCGACCCAACGTCTGCCCAGACGCTTCGCCACGGCGAGCGTCGTGCCGGAGCCGCACATCGGGTCGAGTACACGGCTCTTCGGGAGGGACGCGGCGCGCACGATGCGCTCGAGCAGGGCTTCGGGCTTCTGCGTGGGGTACCCCGTCGTTTCGCTGGAGAACGGAGTGTTCGCCGTCATCGCGGGGCAGTCGCTCCAGACGCTGCCGAGGCGGCGGCCTTCGTCGGCGTAGTAGCGATAGGTTTTTCCGCCGATGCGCCGCTCGCGAAACCGGCGACCCTCCGCGTCGGTGCGCGAGAAATGCATGCGCAGGCTCGTCTCGGCGTGCGGCTCGCGCAGCGCGGGGTCGCGGTCGTTCCAGATCATCGCTCCCTTGGCGTACACGAGCAGCGTCTGGTGAGAGACGCTCGGCCCGTTCTTGCGCCGGGCGCCGTTACCGGGGACCCACACGATTTCTCCCTGAAACGCCGCGCGACCGAAGACGCCGTCGGCGAGCACTTTCGCGTCGTGCACGGTGCGATGATCGAGGTGCAAAAACACGCTGCCGCGCTCGGTGAGCACACCGGCCACCGCCTCGAGGCGGGGCTCGAGCATCGCGAGGAAGGCTTCGATGCCGCCCCAGGCGTCGTGATACGCGTGTTCGCCGCGCGCTCGGTCGCCGCGTCCGTTGCGGCGTTGATGGCGGAGCCCCGTATTGAACGGGGGATCGAGGTAGACGAGATCGAAGCGTTCGCTCGCGGGTAGCGCCGGCAAGAGCTCGAGACAATCGCCGTAGAGGAGCAGCCCGCGCGGAGACTCGAGCCGCGGCGCCGTCACCGCAGGCACCCGCGCCGCCGCCTTCATTCGCCCGCCGCGCCCGAGACGATCGCCGGGAGCGAGCCCGGAGCCTCTCCCGAAGCCGCGCCGACGGCCTCGGGCGTTGCCGCGAGGTCGAGCGGACCGAGCGGCGGCTCCGCGGCGATGAGCGCGAGCACCGCGTTGTCGAGCTCCGTCGGTCGCGGCAGCGGGGCGAGCCATTCCCAGTGCGGACCGCCCCCGAGACAGCCGGCGAGCGCCTCGTCGGGGGTGCACGCGATGCGCAGGTGCACGTGATCGTCGTGCGGCATGCTGTCGCCCGGTTCGAGCAAGACGCTCTGCGCGCGCAACACGAGCTCGAGCGGCTCGCCGCGAGCGAGCGCATAGTCGACG
>DASUTR010000428.1:0-9388 GCA_036374535.1 Polyangiaceae bacterium | reverse complement strand
GCGGCGCTCGCGACGCTCGCCGAAAGCTCGTCCGATTCGGCACGGGCGGCGTTGCTCTTCGTCGAAGCGGCGTTGAAGAGCGGTTTGCGCGACACGCGCAAGGTCGACGAGTGGCTCAAACGTTCGGCAGCGCTCGAGCCGGGGCTCGGCATCGCGTTCCACATCGGCGAAAGGGACGCCCGAGCCAACGCCGATACCGAGCGGCTCGTCGATTGGCTGCGTGCGCGGCGCGAAGCGTCGAGTGACGATGTCGAGCGCGCTCTCGACATCGTGCGCGAGGCGCTGCTCATGTCCGAGTCGAATCCGAGCGCCGCGGCCGAGCTGCTCGACGGCGCGATCGCGACCCACCCGGGCGATGTCGGGCTCCGCGAGCTCGGAGAGCGCCTGCGTCCCGGCGAAAATACGGCGCGCGGCGCGTGGCGCGAAGCGGCCGCCGAACACGCCGGACAGCACGCTCGCGTGCTGCTCTTGTTACAAGCGGCCTTCGAGTTCGAGCGAGCGGGGGATCGCGCGGCGGCGGCGCGTACGGCGCGACGCGCCGCGGAGCTCGGCGGCGGACCGCTCGCGACGCTGACGGCGCAGCGCACCGCGGCGGGCACGCCAGAGGCCGCTCGCGTTTCCGAGGACCTGCTCGCGCGGGCGCGCGCGGCGGAAGATCCCGTCGAGCAGCGGGAGCTCTACGACGAGCTCAGTGACTTCGACCGTGGTCAGGGCGATTCGGCGAGCGCGCTGCTCTGGCAAGCGGCGATCCTCGAGCGTTCGCCCGAGTGGCTCCCGGCGCTCCGTCACATCGAGCACGCTTATGCGACCTCCGCGCGCGAAGACGAGCTCGAGTCCGTCACCGCGACGCTTGCGCGCGCGCTCCCGGAGATGGACGGCGTCGCCGCCGCTCGCGTTGCGTCGCGCCTGCGGCTCAAGGCGGGCCAGTGGACGGAGCGGCGCGAGCTCGCCGAGCTCGCCCTCTCGCGGGACCCGGATTGTCTTTGGGCGCTCCGAGCGGTCGCCGCGCATGCGCGCGCCGCCGACGAGCCGGAGCGCGCCCTCGACGCTTACCAACGGCTCGAGGAGCTCGTCGTTCACCCACTCGACAAAGCGGCGCTCGATCTGCGCGGGGCCGAAGCCGCGGCCCGGCTCGGGCGGCTCGAGGACGCCCGACGCTTGCTCGAAGCGGCACTCGAAAACGCGCCCGAACACTTCGTCGCGCTTTCGACGCTCGCCGAAGTGCTCGAGGGCCTCCGCGACTATCCGGCGGCGGCGAAGGCGGTCGAAGCGGTCGCCGAAACGAGCGCGGTGGACGCGCACAAGGTCGCGACGTGGCATCAAGCCGCCGTGCTCTGGCTCGACAAGGTCGCGGACAAGGAGCGCGGGCGCGCAGCGCTCGAGCGCACGCTGGCACTCGATTCGTCGCACGAAGACGCGATCGTTCGCCTCCAGAACCTCCTCATCGAGCAGGGCGACAACCCGGCCCTCGCCGCGCTCCTCGAGCGCCGCATCGCGCTCGCGAAGGACGCGGAAGAACGCGTGGCGCTCGAGGTTCAGCGCGGTCGCCTGCTCGCCGGTGCCGGTGAGGGTCAGGCCGCGCGCGCCGCGCTCTCGGCGGCGCTCGACGCCAATCCCGACCACGCCGGCGCGCTCGAAGCGCTCGCCGATCTCTGCGCCGCAGAAGGCGACTGGTCCGCCGCCGAGCAGGCGTGGATCCGTCTCGCCCGGCACGTCCCCGAAAAGGAGCGTCAGGCGCAGGTTTACCGAAAGCTCGGCGAGCTCTACGACGTGAACCTGCCGAATCCCGAGCGCGCCGAGCTCGCGTACCTCGAGGTCCTGAAGCGCACGCCGGACGACACCGAAACGGTCGAGCGGCTCGTGAACGTCTACGGGCAGCGAGGACAACCCGAGCGCGCCGTGGAGCTTCAGACCGAGCTCCTCGGACGCGCGCAGACTCCGGCGCAAAAGCGCGATCGAACGCTCGCGCTCGCCGGCATCTACGAGCAAATCGTCAAGGATCGAAAGCGCGCCGACGCGACGCTCGATCGCGCGCGGCGGGAATGGCCACAGGACGTCGTCGTCTTGCGCGCGCTCGTCGAACATCACCGCCGCGCGAACGAGCAGCGCGCGGCGCAGGTGCTCCTCGATCGCGCAGCGAACGACGCGCGACGGGCGCTCGCAACGGGCCGCTTCGATCCGTCCCTCTTCGAGGTGCTCGGAACCGTGGCCGATCTCAAAGGCGCGGCCGACGCGGCGCTCGTCGCCGAAGCGACGCTCGCCGCGCTCGCAGGGCAACCCTTCCCCGTCCGCGGCGCCGGCATCGCAGCGGCCGACGTGGCGCTCGACGAGCTCCTCGCTCCCGAGCTCGCGACCGCCGCGCTCCGGACGCTCCTGCGACGCACCGGCGACGTGCTCGACGCCGCGTACGCCCTCGACCCGAGGACCTTGCGAGCGACTCCGCTTCCCGCCGACGAAAGCGGGCGCGCCGACCAGGTGCGCGAACTGGCGAAGGCCTTCGGCATCCAGGGCATCGAGATCCTCGTTTCACCGGTGCTCGGACCGACCTGCCTCGCTTCGCGTTCGGTACCGGCGCAGGTCGTCTACGGTGCGCCACTGCTCGAGCGGGGCGACGACGCCACGCGCTACTTCCTCCTCGTGCGAGCGCTCAAGCTGATTCAGGCGCGCGCCGCAACGCTCGCCCGCACCGTACCGATCGAGCTCGGTCCGCTCGTCGCCGGCTTCCTCTCGGCGATTTCGGACTATCAACCCGAAGGTGTGGATCAGAAACGCTTCGGCGACGCAAAGAAGCGCATCAAGGACGCGATGATCCACCCCTTCGATGCCGAGGTACCGATGCTCGCGCTCGAGGTCATCGGAAGCCTCGGCAATCGCGTGAGCCAGCTCGCTCAAGCGCTTTCGGCCTGGGCGAACCGCACCGCGCTGCTCGCCGTCGGCAATCCCCTCACCGCTCTGCGCGCGATCGCTCTCGCGAGCGGCGCGGAGCTTCCACCGGACGACGCCGAACGGCTGCGCTTCATCGCCCGCAACCCCGAAGCGCGCGACCTGTTCGTCTTCAGCATGAGCGACCAGTACATCGAGGCGCGCCAGCGCCTCGGCGTCCAAGGTTGAGCGGTTACTCCACCTCGAAGCGCACCGGCTCGCTCTTCCGCTCTCCGGCGACGGCTTCGAGACGGTACCGGCCGCGCTCGAGCGTCCAGGCGACGCGAAACGGCGCGTGCGCGCTGCCCACCGCGCGCCCGTCGAGAAGAAAGCGGACCGCGCGTCCCTCCGCCGCGCGGGCCGCAAAGACGATCTCCTGCTTCGAAGACCCCGGATCGAGGTGGAACCTCGCCCCGTCGCGGGGATAAGCGATGACCGGCGCCTCGTCCGCGGCATCGAGCGCGCCCGGGCAGCGCGGCGAGAACGCCTCGGGAGCGAGCGGGCGACCGGCATCCGCCGCCCATGCGAGGAGCTCCGCGGGATAGCGCTCGAAAAGACGGCGCTCGGCGTCGCGACACGCGGGGCCGGCGCGCAGACCGTTCTCGGGGTCGACGGCGATCGTTTGGTGCATCGAGCAGCGCTCGCGCGGAGCGCTCCCCGCGGGAAAGAGCTCGAGACGGCGATGGGGACACTCCGCGCTCGGCGCCTCGCCACTCAAAGTGCAAACGTCGAGCTCCACGAGCCCCGTGCGATCGACGAGCGGCGCGGGGGTGCGGCCTGCCATCGCCGCGAGCATGACGTCCCGAAATAGCGGCGCCGCGCCGGTCACGCCCGAGGAGCGCACCATCGGCGAGCCGTCGAAGTTTCCGACCCAAACGGCGACGGTTATCTCGCGCGTGTAGCCGATCGCCCAGTTGTCGCGGTAACCCTTGGAGGTCCCCGTCTTCACCGCGACCGGAAACGGAAGCTCGAGCGCGCTGCCGCGGCCGAACGCCGACGCGCGAGCGGCCGGGTCGGCGAGTACGTCGCCGATGACGGCCGCGATGTTCGCGTCGATCACCCGCTCGGCGCGCGCCGCGGGACGCTCGTGGCGCGTGCCGTCCGCGTCGACGACGGCGCGCACGACGCGCTCGCGCAGGAGCGTTCCGCCCCGTGCGAGCATCGCATAGGCGCGCGCGAGCTCGTAGAGCCGCACCTCGCCGTCGCCGAGCGCCAGTGCCACGCCGTAGTCGCCCGGTCGCGCCGTGAGCGACTCGAACCCGGCGCGCCGGAGCGCTGCGAGCGTCCGCTCCACGCCGAGACGGTTCGTCACGGCGACCGCCGGCACGTTGAGCGAGCTCGCGAGGGCCTCGCGGAGCAGCACGGGACCGTGCGCCCGGCGGTCGTAGTTCTTCGGCAGAAACGTGCCCTGTTCGCTCGAAAACGCGAGCTCGACGTCGGGCAACATCGACGCGACCGTCATGCCGAGCTCGCGCATCGCGGCGGCGTAAACCAGGGGCTTCAGGGTCGATCCGGGCTGCCTCAGGGCTCGAACGCCGTCGTTCTGACCGAGTGCGCGCGCGTCGTGGAAATCGGGAGCTCCGACGTACGCGAGCACGTCGACCGTCGCGTTGTCGAGGACGATCACCGCCGCGGCGCTCGCTCGGGCGTCCCGCAGGCGGACCTTGGTTCTGAGCGCGGCCTCCTCGGCCGCCCGCTGCAACGACGCGTCGAGCGTGGTCTCGATCGTACGCGGCGCCCCCGTGCTCCCCGTCGCCGGCTCGAGCCCGCCGCTCGCGAGCGCGGCGACGAGATGATTCGCGCCGAGCGGGCGTTCCCCGCGCGCGACGCGGAGGGGCGTCTTCCGGGCGAGCACGATGGCACTTTCGGCCGCGAGACTGCGTTCGCTCATGCGCGAAAGGACGCGCTGTCGCCGCCGTTCGAGCCGCTCCGTCCCGCGCCGCGGATCGTAGAGCGTCGGCCCGCGTGGAATGGATACGAGCGCGGCGGCCTCGGCGAGGTCGAGCGCGCGTGCCGGCTTGTCGAAGTAAAAGCGGCTCGCGGCGTCGATGCCGCGTAGGTTCGGGCCGAATTCGATGCGCCCGAGGTATTCTTCGAGGATGCGCTGCTTGTCGAGCGAGCGCTCGATGCTGAGGGCGATCACGATCTCGGCGAGCTTTCCGCGGGCGGTGCGCGGCCGTGGCCACACGCTGCGGGCGAGCTGCTGCGTCAAGGTGCTCGCGCCGGAGACCACGCGTCCCGCGCGCACGAGCTGAGCGAACGCGCGCGCCATCGCCAGGGGATCGACCCCGGGGTGATCGAAGAAGCGCGCGTCCTCCGCCGCGAGCAGTGCCGGAACGACCCACGGCGATACGTGCTCGAGCGGCACGGGGGCGGACAGCTCCCCCCGTTCCGTTCGAACCTCGCCGAGCAGCCGTCCCCCGCGATCGACGATACGCAGGCTCGGGCGCGGCTTTTCCGAGAGCGCTTCGGGAAGGGGCGTGCGAAAGACCGCGACCGCAAGCGCAGCGAGCCCGAGCACGAGCGCGAGCGCTCCGGCGGCCGCGGCTCGGCCGGCGAGCGCGAGCGCGCGGCGCACGCGCGGAGAGATTCGACGCACCGTCACTCGACCTCCACGATCGCGGCCGCGGTGCGCCCGAACGTCTCCGGCTCGTACATGCCCTCGGCCTTCGTCGGCGGCACGACGAAGCGACCCGCGGTCGTCGCCCGCGCGAAGTAGCGGTAGTGATAGATGCCGCCCCCCATGTGGTCGGCGAAGTAAAGCGCACGGTCGTCACGAAGCTCTCGGCGCGACCAAGCCGTCGCATAGCCGAACGACGCCGAGCAGCCGTCGCGCTCGCACGGCGCCTCGTCCCCGGCGCGGGAAAACACCGACGACGTCGTGTGGAGCGCCGTGTCGACCGGCTCGAAGCCCGCGGGCAACGGATCATCGACGACGACGTACGTCCGTGCCGACGGGGTCACGACGAGCAGGTCCGCGACGACGAGGTCGCCGGCCCGAAATTTCGCCGCGCCCTGCTCGGGCACGCTCGACGAGAGCGTCGGGAGCTCTTCGGGACGAATGGCGCGGAGCGTCTTCTTGACGAAGAAACCTCGATCGACCGCGGACTTCGGCGGCTCGGCAGGCGCGTAGCGCAGCCGCGCTTCGTAGAAAACGCTCCCGCTGCCCTCTTTGTCGAAGGCGAGCAATTCGTTCGGGCGGACGAGGAGCTCGGACATCGGAAATGACGCGCTCGCCGAGCGGGTGCTCCGTCCCCTCGTCGTGAACTCCAAGAGCTTTTTCTCCCCGAGCCAGGCGCTCGCCGTGAAGCTCGGGGGCTTGGTTTCGCGCAGGCGCCGATAGGAATCGAGCGCAAGGAGCGCGAACGCGTTCTCCTGGGTCGTTCGGTAGCCGCTGCCCCTGCGCGCGCCGAGCAGTCCGCGCACGAGCGGTGTCACGAGCGCGTGCTGCGGGTCGTTCTCGAGAATGGCTCGAAGCACGATGGCGCTCGATCGCGTCGGAGAATCCATCAGGGGCGCGTAGGCGCTCCCGACGTTCTCGGCGACATAGGCGGAATCGCCCGAAATCCGCAGGCGATTCGAGATGTCGCGCGCGAGTGGTTCGCGAAGCTCCGGCGGGGCTTTGCCGACGGCGAGCGCGTGCAAGACGAGCCCCTTCGCGAAGAGCGGAAGCCGCTCGCCCTGCTCGAGCAGGCGTTTCGCGTAACCCTGGTCGAGCGCGCCGAGCATGGCGAGCACGTCGAGCGCGAGCGACGCGGATGCCGGGTCTTCCTCCGAATCGCGCGCGAGCCGCTCGCGCAGATACGCGCGGCCGCGTTCGAGCGCCGTCTTCGGAACCTGGGCTCCGTGCCGCGCCGATTCGCCGAGCACCCAGAGGGCGTACGCCGAGACCCAGAGCTGACTCTTCGTTTGCTCGGGCCACAGCGAAAACCCGCCGTCGCTCTGCTGGCGCCGGAGGATCTCGGCGATCGTGCGTTCGACCACGGCATCCGTGTTTTTCGGCATCGGCAGGCCGAAGTCCTTGGCGAGCTCGCGCAGCGGCACGAGGGGAACGAGCCGGCTCGAGAGCTGTTCGGTGCAGCCGTACGGATAGTCGAGAAGCTCGCCCATGGAAGTGTCGAGGCCGACGAGCGCCGTCGAGGCGAGCCGCACCTCGAGCCCCCCGGAGTTCGGATCGAGCCCGCCGAGCGCGCCGAGCTTCTCGGCGGAGCGCCCCTCCGTCTGACCGTACAGCGCGACGGCTTCGCTGGCCGCCGGCGCCTGCACGCGCCGCTCGACGACGACGGCGTCGCTCTCCCCGCCGGCACTCACCGCGAAGCGGAGCGTCGCTTGACCGGCGCGCGACGCACGCAGGCGAAAGCGCACCTCGACCGAAGCGTCCGCGGCAACGGCGACGTCCTTCGAGGAGGGGCCTTCGACGCTCAGGCCCTCCACCGAAGCCGTCACGCGCACGGCGCCCGCGCCGAGCCCCTTCTTGGAGACCACGACCCCGGCGTCGATCACGTCGCCCGCGCGCAGGAAGCGAGGCAAGGCCGGACGCGCCATGAGCTTCTTGTTGGCGACGACGCTGTCGGCGCCGAAGCCGTAGCGATCGTCCCGCGTCACGGCGACCGCCATCACGCGATACGTCGTGAGGCTGTCCGGCAGCCGGAAGCTCACGCTCGCCCGCCCCTGGTCATCCGTGAGCACGGCGGGCTCGAACAACGCGGTCTGGCGGAAATCGCGTCGAGCGCCGTCCCCGCCGCCGCCTCCGTCGCGGCCCTTGTCCGCGCCTAGCGTCGCTTCCAGGTCCCTCAGGCCGAGCCGCGCGAGGGCGTCACGCGTCTCGACCGTGGCGACGCCAAGCGGACGGGATGCCGTGAATACCGGTAACGGATCCGGTGTCGTGTAGCCCGTGAGCGCGAGCACCCCCTCATCGACCGCGAACACGGCGAGCTCGGTGGGACGCCCCACGCCCTGCGCGTCCGTTACCTGAAGGTCGACGCGCGCCGTATCCCCCGGCCGGAGCTCTTTCTTGCTCGGCTTCACCGACACCTTCAGGCGCCGGCCTTCCGGATCGACGCGCAAGTCCGCGTAGCCCATGCGGTAGGCGGCGCCGACGAGACGCTCCTGCTTACCCGGAGCACGCGCGCGCACGAGGTGCACCGCAACGTAGGCGTTCGGACGCAGGTCGTCCGTGATCGGCACGTCGATCGTGGGTAGGGCTCCGTGCAGCGTCCGCCGCTCGGAGCGGTAGACGCCGCCGCGCTCGATCGTGACGAGCGCGGAAGCCTCCCGGAACGGCGATTTCACGAGTATTTTCGCAGTTTCGCCGACTTTGTACGCCTTCTTGTTCGGCACGAGCTCGACGGTCGCCTTGTCGTCGTCGCCCCAGCCGAACGAGCCCGAGCCGAGTCCGTAAACGCCGATCGCGGACTCTACCGCGTTCTTCCGCGCGTCGGTCGCGCGGGCGACGACGACGTAGTAGCCCCCCTCCTTCGCGTCGAGCGCACATCCTCGGGGGTCGAGCGCCGTCACGACGTCGCATCCGCCGACGACGGTGTCCACGACGCGCGAGACGGCGTGCGCCGTCTGCTCGCCGCCCACCTCACGCGCCAGCGTCCAGCGGCGCGCCACGAGCTCGAGCCGCACCTTGTGACCGGCGAGCTTTTCTCCGCGCGGCGAAAGGGCGAGCACGCGGGGCGTGAGAGCGCCTGGAGCCGTGAAAAACCAGTCTTTCGGCGTCTCGATGCCGACGTAGAAGTCCGCCGGGTGGACGAGGACGCTCGTCTCACCGGCGACGACCTGGCGGCTCGGATCGCTCACTTCCACGCTCGCGACGACGCGCTCGGGCCCGCGTTGTCCCGGAAGCACGAGGGGCTGGTTCGCGGCGAATCGACCCGACGCGTCGAGCTTGCCCTCACCGTGTCCGAGCGTACCGCTCGCGAGCGGCCTTTCCTCGAGATCCGCATGGAGCGCTTCGGCCCCGATCGCGAAGCCTTCGTAACCCGGCACGTGGAACCAACCGGGACCTCGACTCAGCGTGTAGCGCACCGCCGCTCCACCCATCGGGGCGCCGAACAGGTAGTCGCCTCGCGCCTCGAAGCGCGCCGTCTCGCCGCGCCGATACGACGAAGCGCGCGGCGTGATCGTCACGGCAAACTCGGCGGGACGGTACTCGGCGACCTCGAACGACGCGCGGAGCTCCCCGCCGGAGCTCGAGAGCGCATAGCTGCCGAGCCCGCCGCTCGCCGGAACGCGGGCGTCGAACGCGAACGTCCCGAACGAGGTCGTCGTCACCGTGCGCCGGTCCACGACGTCCCCGTTCGGCGAGGCGAGCGCGATCTCGAAACGCTCGCCTGCGACGACTGCGTTGCCCGAGCGCGTCTCGCGGCGCACGATACCCTTGACGCGCACGGCGTCACCGGGCCGGTAGACGCCGCGATCGGTGAAGAGCATGCCGTGCGTGCGGTTCTGTCGCGACAGA
>DASUTR010000427.1:0-7024 GCA_036374535.1 Polyangiaceae bacterium | reverse complement strand
GGTAACGTCGTACACCGCTGGGCGGTCAGCGGCTTTCCTCCCATCATGAAGGCCGGTGGGTCGCTTGCTGGCTGCGTCGCCTACGTGCCCGGCACCTCGGAGTGCCTCCAAATGCAGGAGGTGAGCTGGCTTGGCGAGCCGCATTGGTCGTTCGGAGACTGGTCCGGAGCGGGTATTCCCGTGGTTGCTGCTCGCCAGCACCACGACTTTCAGCTCCAAGGGGATCCGGTGGGCTATTATGCACCCGGCCAGATCGTCGCCGAGCGAGGGAGCACGCTGGTGCTTGCGTACGGCCGCAGCATGCGTCCGGAGATTCGCGACGTGGAGATTGACGATGACGTAATCTACGAGCTCGATGGGTTCGGAAATATGACGAATGTCATATGGTACGGAGCCGATCACGTCGACGAGTTCGGATTTAGCGAGGAGGCGCGAGCCCATCTTCGAACGATCGCGCCGGGCGCCGTCATCGATTGGCTGCATGGCAACGCGTTGTCCGTACTGGGACCGAATCGTTGGTTCGACGAGGGGCGTGTCGAATTCGATCCGAAGAACATCATGTACTCGAGCCGCCACGCCAATTTCGTCGCGATTCTCTCGCGCGAAACCGGCGCCGTGGTGTGGCGGGTCGGGCCCGACTTTGCCGGGCGACCGGAGGAAGGGCTCGGTCAGTTCGTGGGGCAGCACAACCCCCACCTCATACCGAAGGGTCTTCCCGGAGCGGGCAACGTTCTCGTTTTCGACAATGGCGGCGTCTCGGGATATGGCGAGGTGCTCAATACCGGTTCGGTGTACCGCCACTCACGTGACTATTCGCGCGTCGTGGAGTTCGACCCGGTTACTCTGCGGATCGTCTGGGAGTACGGCGGCGAGTTCGCGCCCGAGCGATTCTTCAGCTACTTCGTGGGCGGTGCCCAGCGCCTTCCGAACGGGAACACGCTGATCACGATGGGCATGGACGGCCGCGTCGTCGAGGTCACGCCAGAACGGCAGGTCGTCTGGGAATATCGTCACGAGCCAATCGCCGAAGCAAGCGTCCGCTGGCTCTACCGCGCCTACCGAGTTCCTCCGGAGTGGCTCCCAGCGGGGGTGAACGCCGCTTACGGCAACTACGCGAGTTGGAAAGAGCTGTTCGAGGCGCGGTGAGCGTCGGAAAGCGGTCCTCACGCGCGCTCGCGCTCAGCGAGTTGGCGTCGGACGGAGAGCGAGCGCGTGGCTTCGGCGATCCCGCTGTATTCCCCGTGGCCTATGCACGAAGAACTCGGACGCCGGGGAACACGCGACGGAGTCTCTCGAGATCCTCCACGTCGCTCGAATACACGATATCGCCGCGTGACGCCGCCGAAGCCATGACGACGGCGTCGACGAGCGTGGCGCCGGCAACGACGGCCAGCGCTTCACCCGCGAGCTTCGCCAACGTGACGCTCAGCGGCTCGACATCTACGGATGCGAGGATGGCTTCTCCGAGGTCCGTGCGCCCGCGCCACCATTCGCCCACGACGTCGGCCGGCACGGTGATCGGCTGGTCCTTGGCCAAGGCGCGCTCCAGAACGTGCCTCATTCTCTGCTTGCGCCGTTCGAGAGCGATCAGCGCGCCCGTGTCGAACGTGAGCCCGATCACGCGGCGCGCCTTCGCCGCCTCTTGACTGCCGGGGAGCCGGGTTCGGGTGCCTGCTCGGCGTCGATGGCCGCTGCCCTCGTTCGCGTGAGCGATGCCCCTCCGAGCATTTCGATCAAGCGCTCGCGTGCTTCACGCTGCCGGATCCAGCGCGCAGCGTCGGCAAAGGCGGCCGAGAGATTCCCACCGTACGACTGACGTGCTCGTCGTCGCAGAGCGGAGACGTCCCTCTCATCCAGCGAAACGCTGACCTTGACGGTTCGACCGGCTCTCTTCCTCGCCATTGTCCTACCATGGTAGCCCAACTGTCGCGCGCGGCAACGTTCGAAAGCAGGTGACCCTCGCTCGCCGTTCCGGCTACGAGCAGGTGCCGGCGCCGGTGTTGCCGCTGCATTCGTCGACGCACAGAGCGTCCGCGGTCGTCTGCTCGGCGTCGAAGGTCGTGACCTCGCATGCCGGTAAATTCACGTTGTCGTGGATGCGGATCTCACCGAGCAGAGCTCCGGCGGGCCAGTCGTGCAGCGGATCGAGTGTCACGAGCGCGGCGTTGTTCGTGATCTCGAGGTCGCGGCCGCCGCCACGTGCGCCCACGGACGTGATTGCGCCGAGGCCTGCGAGGCTCGTGAGCCCGTTGTTGCGGATCGACGCGTACCAGCCGACCCGCGTGAGGCGCTCGAGACCGCTCAGGCTCGTGAGCCCGGGGTTGTTTGCAACGATCAGGAACAGATCGATCCGAGTCAGGTTGTCGAGTCCGTCGAGCGACGTGAGTCCCTGATTGCCGTGCGCGTCGAAGTACCCGTCCAGGATGCGGATGCCTTCGAGCCCGTTCAAATCCGGGAGAACGGGGTTGTTGAAGACGTAGAAGGCCGTCACGTCCGTGAGGCGTCCGAGAGCGTCGAGTCCCACCAGCGCCGAGTTGTTCTGGATTAAGAAGACGTCCCCGACCGTCGTGAGTGTCTCGAGCCCTCGGAGGGTCGTAAGGCCGTCGCAGTCACTGATGGATAGGTTCTGGCCGACGCGCTCGAGGACGAGCCCCTCGAGCGACGTGAGCTCGGGGACGTTGATGGTGAGCGCGCGGGTGACCTCGCGGCAGCGCAGGGCGACGAAGTTCTGGAACTCGGCCACCGTGCGAAGGTTGTAGTCGCCGTCGCACACCACCGTTGCGCACCCCGTGCCGCATCCTCCCGAGCCGCCGTTGGCGCTGCCGGCCTTCCCGCCGCTTCCGGCGCGCCCCGCCGCTCCGCCGTTGCCCGCGCATTGTCCCGCCACTCCGCCGTTGCCCGCGCCTTGTCCCGCCGCTCCGCCGCGGCCGGCCGCGCCGGAGCCGCCCTGCGCACCTGAGCCGTCGCCCGCTTCACCTCCCGAATCGCCTCCGTCTCCACCGTTCGTGCTGCCTGACTCCCCACCGTTCCCGGAACCGGCGCCACCCGTGCCGGTGCCGCCCATCGATGAGCCCGCGCCAGATCCGCCGGCGGTGCCAGACCCGCCGGCCGTACCTCCAGCACCTCCGCGCGCCTGACCCGCAGCACCGCCGCGATGCTCGCCCTTCTCGGGGGTCGAGCTCGAGTCACACGCCACTCCCAGAAACCCGAACGGCAAGAACCACAGCAGACTTCTCACACCATCACCTTCCCGATGGTACGCGAGCAACTCGGCGAGATCCAGCGCCCGACGAGGTCGCCGGAACGACAGAATGCCTGCTCGACGCGCCGGAACGACGGCGTCATTCGTGTAGCGCCGATTTCAATCGCACGCGTTGCCGCTTCGCTTCTCGTCGCCGAACTTCGAGAACAGCGTCACTTCGCGCGCCGCGAGCGTCAGCCCGAGCATCGATAGCTCGCCGGACAGGGTCGCCCCGAAGTTCGTGCGCGACGTCATGCAGTTGCCGGTGATCACCGGAGCCGGTCCGGCGGCGCCGTACTCGAGGGCGAAGTTCGAGATGGCTTCGCTCTTGAATCGGAACACGGCTTCCGCGGCCGCCACTTTTTTCGGGGTTCCGAGCCCGACGGCGAGCTCGGGGAAGCTCATGACGAAACCGAGCCCGGCGTCGATGGTACCCACGTGCTCGCGCTTTCCCATCTCGAGTTCCGCACGCTCGAACGTGGCGAGCGGCGTCACTTCGCCCTCCTCGAACCGCGCGCCCACGCCTCCCTTGAACGTCGCGCGTCCCCGGAAAATCGCGGAGCACGTCGTTTGAAGCGTAGAAGCCCATTCGAGACTTCCCCCGAGATCGACACGAAACGGAATGCCGCCGACGATGAAGGGCAACGAAAGGCGAGCCGGGATCTCGACTTTGGTATCCAAAATCCCGAGCTCGACCGCGCCCGCCTCGACTTCGACCTCACCGTCGACATCGAGGAACCTGACGGCGAACGTGCTGAGCGTGCGCGCCGAGATGACGATGCTCGTCTCGTTCGTGAGCCCTCGGAGCTTTCCCTTGACGACGGCGTTCGCAATGCTGCTGCCCGCGGCGTCCTGCTTGGACGTGGCCACGAAGTCCAAGCCGTTTTCGACGGGCTCGAGCTTGAAGGTCGTCTCGAAGCCGGCGATGTTGCCCTTGTACTCGAGCGTGCCTCCTTCGTACGAGCCGAGGGGCTCCCGCAGCGTTCGGATGCTGTCGGCCTCGTCCTCGCCGATGCCGAGGCCGAGCCTTTCATCGTAGGCGGCCGAAACGAAGCTGCGCCGCCAGGCGATCGTACCCTCCTCGACGACGTCGGTGAGCACGCCCGGTTCTACGGTGATGAGTACGCCGCCCTCGACGTCCTCTCGTCCGAGTACGCGAAAGATGCCCACGCCTCCGATGAGCGCGGACCGGCCGACCTCGAGCTCTTCGAGACCCGCAAGATCGTCCTCAAACACGAACTCGCCGGCCTCGTAGTCGGCGCGCACGAGCGCGCGCTGCACGTCCGACAGCGCGTTCAACACCACCGCGTCGTCGCGCCATCTCACGTCGAAGGTGGTGAAATCTCGGCTCGGATCTTCCGTGATGCCGGGATCGACCTTTTCGGCTCCCGCGCCGCCGTCGCCGCTTCCGCAGCCCGTCGTGGCGACCAGGAGCAGCGAGAGTGCCGCACCGTAGAAGCCCGCGCGGGATCGTATGCCCCGCTTCGTCACCCCTGTTCGCTCCCGCACCGGATCGTTCACCCGCGTCGTCGCCATGCTGTTCTCTCCCACGCTGTCCTACCCTGGAATACCCCCGATCGCGGCGGATCCTACCCGCGGCTCGCAACATTTTCCTTCTTTGTGCTCGGCACCGCAGCATCTGGCCCGGCTCGTGCATATCCGACGGGGGCCGAGCTACCGAGTCATTTGGCACCCATGGCGCTTCGCATCGAAGACTACGCGCTCGTCGGCGATCTGCAGAGCGCAGCACTCGTGGGTCGCGACGGCTCATTCGACTGGATGTGTCTCCCGCGGTTCGACTCGGGCGCGTGTTTCGCTGCCTTGCTCGGCACGCCGGCGCACGGGCGCTGGCTGCTCGCGCCCGAACGCGCCGAGCTACGAAAAACCACGCGTGCTTACCGTGACGGCACGTTGGTCTTGGAAACCACGTTCGAGGTGCCCGAAGGGCGAGTTCGCGTGGTCGACTGCATGCCGCCGCGCAATCGAACCCCGGACGTCGTGCGCGTCGTGGAGTGTCTCGAGGGGGAAGTCGCGATGAACATGGAGCTCGTGGTTCGCTTCGACTACGGCTCCGTCGTTCCGTGGGTATCCCGCCTTACCGACGGCCGGCTGCGCGCGATCGCCGGCGCCGATGCCCTGGTGCTGCAAACGGACGTCGAGACGCACGGCGAGGACCTCAGGACGGTCGCGAAGTTCGTCGTTCGCGCCGGCCAGAAGGTGCCTTTCGCCCTTTCCTGGTATCCGTCTCACGAAGAGCCGCCGCCCCGGCTCGATGGAATGAAGGCGGTGCGCGACTCCGAGCTCTGGTGGCGACAGTGGTCGGAACGCTGTAGCTACCGCGGGCCGTGGCACGATGCCGTGTCCTCGTCGCTCATCGTGTTGAAGGCGCTCACCTACGGACCGACGGGCGCGGTGATCGCGGCCCCGACGACGTCGCTTCCGGAGTGGCCGGGTGGGGAGCGCAACTGGGACTATCGCTACTGCTGGCTGCGCGACTCGACGTTCACGCTGTACGCGCTGAGCCTCGCAGGCTACGCGGACGAAGCGCGCGCGTGGCGTGACTGGCTGCTCCGGGCCGTCGCCGGCGATCCCTCGAAGCTTCAGATCATGTACGGCGTTTCGGGGGAACGGCGTCTTACCGAATACGAGCTCGACTGGCTGCCGGGGTACGAAGGAGCAAGACCGGTCCGCGTCGGCAACGCCGCCGTCGGGCAGCTGCAGCACGACGTGTTCGGAGAGGTGATGGACACCCTGCACCAAACGCGGCGCACCGGCTTACCGCCCGACCCCACGGCGTGGAACCTCCAGCGCGATTTGCTCGAGTTCTTCGAGGGCGTGTGGGAGAAGCCCGACGAAGGGATTTGGGAAGTGCGCGGACCGCAGCAGCATTTCACCCATTCCAAGGTGATGGCGTGGGTCGCGTTCGATCGCGCGGTCAAGACGATGGAACAGCTCGAGGTCGATGGTCCGCTCGAGCGCTGGCGCAGGCTTCGAGACGCCATTCATGCCGACGTCTGCTCGCACGGATTCAGCGCGCAGAAGCGCGCGTTCACGCAAGCGTACGGCTCCGAGCACCTCGACGCGAGCTTGCTCTTGATCCCTCAGGTGGGCTTCCTCCCGGTCAACGATCCCCGAGTGACCGGCACCGTTGCCGCCATCGAGCGCGAGCTCCTCGAGGACGGTCTCGTCCTTCGTTACCGGACGGAAGGTCAAGACGGTCTGCCGCCCGGCGAGGGAGTCTTTCTCGCGTGTTCCTTCTGGCTTGCGGACGCCTACTCGCTCTTGGGCCGCACGAGCGACGCGCGACGTCTCTTCGAGCACCTCTTGGCCCTGCGAAACGACGTGGGTCTGCTTGCCGAAGAGTACGACCCCGTGAACCGGCGCCAGCTCGGCAATTTCCCGCAAGCCTTCTCTCACGTCGGTCTCGTCAACACGGCCTACAACCTCACCCCCGAGCACACGATGCCCGCGCTCCATCGCGAGGAATGATTCCGGAGCCTCATGCGCGCCCTCACCGTGAATCCCGGAACCGCAGGCTCGCTCGCGCTCGAGAGCGTCCCCGAACCCGCGGGCGACGATTCCGACATCCTCGTCGAGACACGGGCCATCGGGCTCTGCGGAACCGATCGCGAGATCGTCGACGGGCACTACGGAACCGCACCGCCCGGCGAACGGCGGCTCATCCTCGGTCACGAGTCGATCGGACGCGTGGCGAGCTCGGAGCACGCGGGATTTGCCCCGGGAGAATGGGTGGTCGGCATCGTGCGCCGTCCCGATCCCGTG
>DASUTR010000426.1:0-2256 GCA_036374535.1 Polyangiaceae bacterium | reverse complement strand
GGGGATTTGAACCCCACCATCGAACCTCGACACGTCTTCGCACGTCGGCCGCGGCGGGCCCTTGGCGTCACACCCGGCGAACGATGCGCCCACCGCCGTGGCGGCCAAGATGCCGCCGCGAATCACCCAGGTTTTCGTCTTCGTGAGTCTCATCGCTCTCTCGACGTTTCGCGTTTCTGCTCGAGGTCCGAGACGTCGAGCTCGATGGGCCGAAGCCAGCTGCCCGGCACCGGGCGCCGCCAGCTTGTTACCAGAAGCCCGAGGCGAGGCGCCCCTGAAAATGCACGTCCCCCTCCCCCTTTTACGCATTTTTCGCGCGCAATGTGCGCAGTAACGCGGCGCGCCACCCCGCTCCGGGAACCGCTCCCGGAACTCGCTGACCGGGCGCGGATGAGTATGATGCGCGCCCCCTCCCACCGGGGAGGCCCGCGCGAGGCGACATGGCAGGAGTGATTCTGAACGACGTGGTGAAGATCTTCGACGGCGGCGTGAAGGTCGTCGACCGGGTGAACCTCGACATCGCCGACCGTGAGTTCGTCGTGCTCGTCGGACCGTCGGGGTGCGGGAAGTCGACGACGCTGCGCATGATCGCCGGGCTCGAAGAGATCACGAGCGGCACCATCTCGATCGGCGGCAACGTCGTGAACGACATCCCGCCGAAGGATCGCGACATCGCGATGGTCTTCCAGAGCTACGCGCTCTACCCGCACATGACCGTCTACGAGAACATGGCGTTCGCGCTCAAGCTCCGGAAAACACCGAAAGCGACCATCGACGAGAAGGTGAAGCGCGCCGCCAAGATTCTCGGCATCGAGGCGCTGCTCGAGCGCAAGCCGAAGGCGCTTTCGGGCGGCCAGCGACAGCGCGTCGCCGTGGGACGCGCCATCGTGCGCGACCCGAAGTGCTTCTTGTTCGACGAGCCGCTCTCGAACCTCGACGCCAAGCTGCGCGTCGAAATGCGCGCCGAAATCCGGCAGATCCACATGAATCTGAACGCGACGACCGTCTACGTCACCCACGACCAGGAGGAAGCGATGACGCTCGGCGATCGCGTGGTCGTCATGAAAGACGGCGTCGTCCAGCAGTGCGCCGGCGCGCTCGAGATCTATCACCACCCGGCGAACCGCTTCGTCGCGGGCTTCCTCGGCAGTCCACCCATGAACTTCTTCGGCGGGCGGCTCGTGAGCGAGGGCGGCCGGCTCTACTTCGACGAGGGCAGCGCCAAGCTCGCCGTCCCCGATTGGGCGAAGGCCGAGCTCGAGGCGCGCTCGAGCCAGGAGATCGTGCTCGGCGTGCGCCCCGAGGGCATGGCCGACGTCGGGCACGCGCGCTTCCAGACGAAGGACCGCACCCTCGCGATGCGCGTCACACTCGTACAACTCCTGGGTGATCGTATGGACGTGTACCTCGCGACCGACCACCATCCCCACTCGGTCGCGCAGGTCGAAGCGTACCCGGGCGTGAAACCGGGCGACACGTTGACCGTCGCCATCGATCCCGAGCGCATGCACTTTTTCGAGCCTGGCGAACTCGGCAAACACGTCGGCGATAACCCCGCCCTACCGCGCGGCGGTCTCGCGTCGTAACCCTCGAAAACATCGCCTCCCGGACCCATCGGCCGTGGTATAGGCGCCGGTCGATATGGCCGAAGACAAGCTTGGAGTTCTCGTCGGTGGCGGCCCCGCCCCCGGTATCAACAGTGTGATCGGCGCCGCGACCATCCGCGCCTGCCTCTCGAACATCCCCGTCGTGGGGATTCTCGACGGGTTTTCGTGGCTGATGAAGGGCAACACCGACCACACGCGCGTGCTCGACATCGAAACGGTGTCGCGCATCCACTTTCAGGGCGGTTCGATTCTCCGCACCGCGCGCGCGAACCCCACGAAGGACCCGAAGAATCTCCAGGCGACGCTCGAGTCGCTGAAGAAGCTCGGCATCGGCAAGCTCGTCACCATCGGCGGCGACGACACGGCGTTCTCCGCGCACAAGCTCGCCGAGCACTCGCAGGGCTCGCTCCGCGTCGTGCACGTTCCGAAGACCATCGACAACGATCTCGACCTCCCCGAGAGCATTCCGACCTTCGGCTACCAGACGGCGCGCCACGTCGGTTCCGGCATCGTGAAGGATCTCTTGACCGACGCGCAGACCACCTCGCGCTGGTACTTCGTCGTGGCCATGGGCCGAAAAGCGGGCCACCTCGGCCTCGGCATCGGCAAAGCCGCGGGCGCGACGCTCTCGATCATCCCCGAAGAATTC
>DASUTR010000425.1:0-6203 GCA_036374535.1 Polyangiaceae bacterium | reverse complement strand
TTCCACGTCCCGAAATCCACGATCGCGTGCTCGATTTTCAGCGTCGTCATCCGCCCGAGCTTGCTCCTTGCAAAGGCGCAGTTCAACGCGGGATATTGCAAGCCATGCTTGCAAATTCGCAAAGGTCGGGGGCGGCGCGCTGGGACGAGGTACGCGTCTTTCTCGCCCTCTACCGCGCGCGCACGCTGGCCGGAGCCGGAGCGGCGCTCGCGCTCGACGCCTCGACCGTGAGCCGGCGGCTCGCGGCGCTCGAAGCGGCGCTCGCCACGTCGCTCTTCGACCGCACTCCGGACGGACTCGTCGCCACGGAGAGCGCCGAGCTCTTGTTGCCCGCCGCCGAAGAGATGGCGGCCGCGCACGCGCGCTTCGTCGACGACGCCGCCGCGTTCGAACGTGCGGTCGAGGGCAGCGTACGGCTGAGCGTGCCGCCCGGGCTCGCCGAAGCGTTCGTGGTGCCTGCACTCGTGCGTCTTCGCGCGAAGTACCCGCGCCTGCACGTCGAGCTCGATGCGTCGATTCGCTTCAGCGACCTCACGCGACGCGAAGCCGACATCGCCGTACGCACGCGTCGCCCCGAGGTGGGCGACCTCGTCAGCGTGAAGCTCGGCGAGCGCCGCTTCACTCCGATGATGGCTCGCTCGCGCGCCCGAAAGCTCGCCCCCGTGAAGGCGTGGGACGAGCTCGCGTGGATCGCTTGGGCCGACGACATGCAGAGTTTTCCCCCTGCCGCCTGGCTGCGACGGCACGTCTCCCGCTCCGCCGTCGTGCTTTCGACGAGCGCCGTCGCCGCCCAGGTGCGCGCGGTGGAAGCCGGGCTCGGCGTCGCTCTGCTTCCCCCGGTCCAGGCGCGGTTCGCCAAGATCGCGCCGATCCGCGCCGCACCCGCCCTCGCCGCCTCGCTCGCCGAGCTACCCGTGAGCGAAACCTGGCTCGTGGGACACCGGTCCCTGCGCGCCGTGCCGCGCGTCGCCGCCGTGTGGACGTTCCTCGCGGAAGAGTTCGCGCGGTTCGAGGCGGTGCCGCACGCCAAGGTGCGCCGGGTAGCCCTCAAGCCTTGATGAGGTCGAGCTCGCCGGGTTTCGTGATGCCCGCGGCGAGATCGTTGCTGTCGGCGGCGCCGAACTGCGCGATGCCGGACCCGTCGGCGTTCTTCGCCCCGAGCGCGTTCAGCAGCGTGACGTAGAGCTTGTTGATCGGCACCGCCCCCGTGTTCGAGCCGGTTCCGAAGCCCACGTCCGTACCGGAGACGCAGCTCGCTTCGCTGTTTCCGGTGTTCAGCGTTCGCGTATCGAGGTTCACCGACACGCCCTGCTTGAGGTAGCCGCCCGCGCTGCCCGCGATCACGATCGGCAGGTTGTTGTTGTTGTGCGCGTTGCCGTCGGCGAGCTCGGGCAGCCACATGACCATGGAGTTATCGAGCATGGTCGCGCCCTCACCCTCCGTGATGTCGTTGATCTGCTTGACGAGCTTCACGTAGCGACCGGCGTACCACTGGTCGATCTGATTGATGCTTTCGATGACGTTCTCGACGCACGCGCCGCCGACGCCGTTGCCGCCGTTGCGGTGAGAGAGACCGTGGTGGTCGTACTGATGCGCCATGCCGTCGAAGTTGAACGTCACGAAGCCGGGCCACTGCAGGATGATCACCCGGTTCGCGTCGCACATCATCGTGAGAGCGATGAGCTTGATCATCATGTCGCCGCCCTGGATGAACGACGTTCCGGTGTCGAAACCGCCGCGTCCGGGAGTCGCGGCCGTCACCGTGGCGTCGGTGATGCCGAGCGCGGCCGCGTTTTCGGCGTTGCAGGCCGCGGAAACGACGGGACGTTCCGTCTCGCGGAGGAGCGTGAGCCAGTCGTCGACCTTCTTCTGATCGGCCGCGCTCATGTTGAGGCGCTTGAAATCGTTCAGGTCGTTCCGAACGAGGTCGATGATGCTGTTGCCCTGCGTGACGCGGTAGTCGGCGGGGGTCATGCCGCCGCCCTGGAAGAGCCCGGTGAGGCTCGTGTACACGTTGCGCGGGTTCGTCTCCGGTGAGTAGGGAGTGTTCGCCGCCGAGTACGAGACGATGCCCTTCACGTTCGCGAACGCGCGACCGACCGAGAGCACGAGCGGCGTCTTCGTGCCGGGGTTCACGAGCTCGGCCGCCACGTGGTCGAGCGAGCGACCCGTCGACCAGTGCTCTCCGCCGGAATCGATGGGCGCGCAAGTGAGCTTCGTGCCCATGCCCTGGTCGTGCGGATCGAAGTACGTGACGCCGTTCACCGTCACCTGACCGCGCGGGAACATCGCGAGGCCGCGGGGGAAGAGCAGCTTCGACGCGTAGGGCGTGAGCCCCTCGAGCGTCTTGCCCGCGAGCGCCGCGGCGTCGACGGCGCCGTTTTCGACGGCTGGAAACCAGCGGTTCGTGAGGCAACCGTTGTTCGTGTAGAAAATGACGAGCCGTTTCGGTGCCGCGGCCGGGGTGCCGGTTTGCGCTCTGGCGGGGCGATCGAGCGAGCTCAAGAACGGCGTCGCGAGAGCCGCGCCGCCCGCACCTTTGAGAAATAGTCTTCGCTTCACGACCGTGACTCCGTTTCTAGAGCTCTTGAGCTCGGTAGCGGAACGACTGACTCTGCGTCAGGTCCGCGACCAGGTTGAGGATGCTGTAGCCGTCGCGAGTGAGGTTCTGCGCCAGCGTGTCCACGGTGCAGGCGTCGGCGGCGTTGATGGTGCGCTCGTAAGCGAACTCGACCCATTTCTGCGCGTAGCAGCGCTTGGCTTCCGGCGAGTCGGCGATCTTGGCCATCAGGTCGGCGGCGCCGGTCACGTCCACCTCCGTTCGACCGATGAGGACCGTCGCCGTGGTGTCGATGGGAACGCTGCCTTCCATGGTCTGCCAGGCGCCGATGGCGTCGAACGATTCGAAAGAGAAACCGGTCGGATTGATGATGCCGTGGTGGCATCCCGCGCACTCGTCGCTCGCCGTTTGCGCGTCGACGCGCTCGCGGTTCGTGGCTCCGCCCATCGGAAGCGGCGTCGCGAGCGCCTCCGGATCCGGCAGGCCGAGCGTCGTGCACAGAACTTCCTTCTGAATGTACGCGCCGCGGTGGATGGGAGACGGCCGATTCGCCAGGGAAAACGCCGAGAGAAAGCCCGCGCGCGTGAAGATGCCGGGGCGCTCGGCGGGCAGGTTCACCTGCACGAGCTCGTCACCGTACTCCGCAGCCGGCAAGCCGTAGATGGGAGCGAGATCGGCGTTGACGAAGCCGACGGCCGTCGTGAAGAAGTCGCGGAACGTGCCGTTCCCGAACGTAATGTGCTCGAAAATGCGCCGTGTCTCTTCGGTGACGGTCGGAGTGAACGCATTTGCGTAGGCCGGATCGGCGAACGCCGGATACACCGTGGGATCGCGCTGAATGATCGCCCACCGAGACGCGGCGTCGTCCATCTTCGCGTAGTGATCGTGGAAGGCTCGGACGCGGGTGCGAGCGCGTGGATCGGCGATGAGCCGTTGCGCCTGAGCAAGAATCTGCTCGGGGGTCGAGAGCTCGTTCGCCGCAGCGGCGGTGAACAGGGCCTCGTCCGGCATGGTGCCCCAGAGCATGTACGAGAGACGGGAGGCCACCTCGTACTGGCTGAGCGCGAAGAGATTGCCCTCCGCGACGCCCGCCGTTTCCGACCTCATGATGAAGGACGGCGAGAGGAGGAACGAACGAATGATGAGCTGGGCGGCCTGGTCGAACGTTCCGCTCTCCGTGATCGTCGCGCGGTTCGTGTACATGGTCTCGAAACGCGTGATCTCGGGCGCGGTGAGCGGACGGCGGAAGACGCGGCGGCCGAATTGTTCGATCATCTGCCGCGCGCACGCCGCACCGTCACCCGTCGGCGTGCACGGAATCGCCCGCGCGCGTGCCGTGGCGCTCGCCATGATCTGTGTCGCAATCGAGTCGGCGGCGGCCTTGTAGCCGTCCCACGCGCGCTGATCGACGCTGCCGGTGCTGTCCGGCGCGAGCATCGCGGACGGGTTCGTTTCGAGCCCGACGAGGTCGCGAATGGTGTTGTCGTACTGACTTTGGGTGAGGCGCGGGAGCTGCGTCGTCGCGGGAACTCCCGGCGTGCAGGCGGGACCGCCCGCGCCGCTGCCACCCGTTCCGGTCGTGCCCGAGGTGCCGGCCGTGCCGGAGCTGCCGCCCTTTCCCGGTGCGCCCGAGCTGCCGCTCGACCCGGACGCGCCGGAGCCGTTGGAACCCGCGCCGGGACCGTCGCCGGGGGCTTGGATTTCCCCGGAGCAGGCGAGCCCCGAAAGCAGCGGGGCCGCTAGCATTAACCTTGAACGAAAGGCGTGCATTCGACTCACCTCGTCAGGACCTATAGTGGTCAGGCGAAAGCGCGCGCAGGCATGTGCCCTCGACAAAACGTTTTGGCTCACCACCTTTTAATCGTGTGTCGGTTCATTGTTTCCGCAGGCGTAGATTTCGCTGAATCTGGCGTGGAAAATTGCTTCTTCAGCAAAAGTTCCTACCGATTTTTTTGAGCGCATTTCTGCTTTGAAGGCGTCCCGACGGGCACCGTCGCGTTGACGCGGGGCCGAAGCGGTGTGACCGAAACCCAAGGCCGCCATCCGGCGGTTCGAGAGGGTCATGAGGACGCATCGGCAACCCCTGCCGCCGGAAGGTTTGGCGACGGTGCTCGACTCGCTGCGCGAGGGCATTCAGGTCGTCGATCGCGACTTTCGCTACGCGTACTTGAACCAGGCGGCGTGCGCGCACGGACGAAAGCCGCGTGAAGAGCTCCTCGGTCGAACGATGACCGAGTGCTACCCGGGCATCGAGGGCACCGAAGTCTACGCTCGAATACGGCGCTGCCTGACGGAAGGTGTCTCCGACGCCGTTCAGAACGAGTTCGTCTACGAGGACGGTTCGAAGAGAACCTTCGAACTTCGCATCGAGCCGTGCGACGCGGGGGCCGTGGTGCTCTCCATCGACGTGACCGAGGGCCGAAAACTCGAAGATCAGCTGCGTCAGGCGCAGAAGATGGAAGCGGTCGGGCGCCTCGCGGGCAGCGTGGCGCACGATTTCAACAACCTCTTATCCGTGATCCTGAGCTCGAGCGAAATGTTGCTCGACGATCTCAAGCCGATGGACCCGGTCCGTCCCGACGTCGAATCCATCAAGAAGGCGGGCGAGCGCGCAGCGGCTCTCACCCGGCAGCTCCTCGCGTTCAGCCGCCAGCAAGTGCTCGCGCCGCGCGTCCTGGACCTGAACGTCGTCGTTCAGGAGTGCGAGAAGATGCTGAAGCGCCTGCTCGGGGAGGACGTCGAGCTCGTCAGCCGCTATGCGCGCGACCTCGCCAAAATTCGCGCGGACCCGGGGCAAGTCGATCAGGTCATCATGAACCTCGCGATCAACGCGCGCGATGCCATGCCGGACGGCGGCAAGCTGAGCATCGAGACGAAGGACGTCGTGCTCGACGAATCGTATGAGACCGAGCATTTCGGAGTGAGGCCGGGCCCATACGTGATGCTCGCCGTGAGCGACAACGGCTCCGGTATGGACCGCGAAACGCAAGCCCGCATCTTCGAGCCGTTCTTCACGACCAAGGAGGTGGGCAAGGGAACCGGGCTCGGGCTTTCGACCGTGTTCGGCATCGTGAAGCAGAGCGGCGGCAGTATCTGGGTCTATAGCGAGCCCGGAAAAGGCACGACCTTCAAGGTGTACTTCCCCAAAGCCACGGGCGAAGACGCCGACAGCATTCCCGCTCCGAAACCGGTGACGCTCGAAGGCAAAGAGACGATCCTTCTCGTCGAGGATCAGGACGACGTGCGCAGGGTCGCGCTCCAGATCCTACGCCGCTACGGCTACCACGTCATCGAAGCGCGGAACGCCGGGGAAGCCTTGCTGACGTGCGAGCAGCACCCGCGCACGATTCATCTGCTGTTGACGGACGTCGTCATGCCTCAGCTCGGCGGGCAGAAACTCGCCGAACGACTGCTGAAGCTTCGCCCCGAAATGCGGGTCTTGTTCATGTCCGGCTACACCGAGCACGCCGTCGTGCAGCACGGTATTCTCGAGTCCGGCAACGCCTACCTCCAGAAGCCGCTGGTCCCCGAAGCGCTCGCGCGGCGCGTGCGCGAGGTCCTGGACGCGGCGTTGCGCGCGACGGTCCCGCCGTCAACGCGGGGCTGAAGCCCGTTTCTCGGTCGGATCGGACGAAGGAACCGT
>DASUTR010000424.1:0-2390 GCA_036374535.1 Polyangiaceae bacterium | reverse complement strand
AGCAGCGTCGCGCAGACGTGCAAAAACCCGACGTCGAGCGTATCGGGCGCCGGACCCACGTCGACGAGGTCGACCGACGCCGGCGTTTCGTCGTCGCCGATCGTCGTCGTGTCGCCGTGGCCGAGTTCGCCTCGTTCACCGGACCCCCAGCAGCGGAGGTTTCCGTCGACGAGCCGTGCGCAGGTCGCGAAATCACCCGCCGCGAGCTCGGCGACCCGACCGCCCACATCGACGGGACCGGCGGACGCCGGCGTCTCGTCATCGCCGATCGTCTGCGTGTTGCCGTAGCCGAGGACGCCCGTTTCGCCGCTCCCCCAGCAGCGCACGGTGCGATCCATGAGGAGCGCGCAGGTGTGTACCGCGCCCGCGACGAGGGCGCGCACCGGTCCCCCGACGTCCACGTCCCCAGCCGATGCCGGCGTCTCATCGTCGCCGATCGTCCGGGTATTGCCGTAACCGAGGCGCCCTGCGTACCCGTTGCCCCAACACCGAACCCGATTTCCGGTGATCACGGCGCACGTGTGCGCGAAGCCCGTTGCGACGTCGAGCACGGCCTCGCCGACTTCGATGGCGGGAACCGAAGCCGGGGCTTCGTCGTCACCCACCGTGCCGCCGGGACGGCCCAACTGGAAATCGCCGTTCCGACCCCAACAGCGGAGCGCGCCGTCCGTGAGGACCGCACAGGTGTGGTTCGGGCCGGCGGACAGCGACCGAGCCGGGCCACCGACGTTCACGTCGCCCACCGCCGTCGGCGTTTCGTCGTCGCCCACGTCGTCGGTGTTGCCGTAGCCGAGGAGACCCCAATCCCCGCCTCTTCCGAAACACCGCACGTTACCCGCCTCGAGCCGCGCGCACGTCTGGTACCAGCCGGCGACCACCTCCATGACCGCGCCGCCGATGACGACGGGAGGAAGGCCTTCGGGCGTTTCGTTGTCACCGATCGTGGCCGTGTTGCCCGAGCCGATGTAACCCGACGTTCCCCAACACCGCAGCGTGCCGTCAGCGAAGCGCGCGCAACTGTGAAACGCGCCGAGCGCGAGGCCGAGCGCGTACGGCGCGTCGCCGCCGCCACCTTCGCCGCCTTCTCCCGGCGTTCCGCCCTCGCCGGCGAGCCCGCCTTCGCCCGCACTCCCGCCGCCGGAGACGCCCGCCGAGCCAGCCCGCCCGCCGACACCACCGACTCCGGCGGCGGCACCTGCGGCACCAACTCCAGCAACGCCACCGCTCGCAGTGCCCCCGAACGCGCCGCCCACACTCGAGCCTCCCGTCGCGCCCGTCCCCGTGCCGCCGGACGATGCCCCACCCGACGCCGTCGAGCCGGCAGCCCCGGACGAACCGCCGCTAGCATCCGAAGAACGCCCGAAAGGTTTCACCGCCGAACGCCCACCGCACTCCCAGGTCACGAGCGCAACCGCGAGTCCCGCAGCCAAGCGACCGAGCGAGCCCACGCCACGCATCTCTGCGAGATCACTCCGCCAGGCGCCCGGTGGTCAAGCGCGGAAAAAATGTGGCGGGAGGACTTCATTCCTCAAGCGTCCGGTCGTACTCGGAGTTACCCACCCGTGCCTACCGACCCGCACGCCGACGAATGCACGGTCCGTCCCGAAGACCTGAAAGACGTCCCGAAGATCCAGTCGCTCCTGCTCGCACTGAACGACCCCTACGCGGGCATCGTGAAGCTCGTCAGCAGCGTGCGCGTGCTGGACGCGCGGTGCCGGCGGAGGGCCCGCCTCAAGGCCATCACGAAGGACATCTCCTCGACCGCCTATGCTCTTTCGATCATAGGGAACAAGGGAACCGAGGAAGAACTCCTTGGTGTTCTCGAGGATCTGACCGTCCTGAAGGCCGAGCTCGGAGGGTAGCCCGTGGCACGGCGATTGCAGTTACTCGAAAGCGATTGTCGATGAGCCACTGGCAGGAGACCGAGCGCCCGCACGAATGGCTGCGTTCTCTCGAAGAACGAGCCGATGCCTACACCGAGCTCGTGCGCGAGTCGGGCAATTTGGCCCTCGCCGCTTACCGATTTGCGCGCGCCAAGCGTCGGGTTTTTGACGGTGGAGACGGCATTCCGACGCTGCGCGAGTTGCGCGCAGCGGCAACCATGATCGCCAATCGGCTCCCCGAAGGGGCGCTCGAAAGCTCCCGCGCGCTCGTCGGCGACGAGGAGCAGGGGCTCTGTATGAGCGAGCGCCCGTCGCGTCCCTAGCGCAGGCGACGGCGACGTTCGGCGTTCGAGGCTCAGCGAGCGCGAGCGCGAGGCGCGTCGGCTTGGCCCTGCTCGCGTACCGCCGCCGGCACCGCGATCTGCCACGCCTCGTGGAGCGGAGTGAGCACGCGGATCACGTCGTCGATATCCTTCACCGCAGCGTTGCGAGCGCCGGTGCGCAGCC
>DASUTR010000423.1:0-6294 GCA_036374535.1 Polyangiaceae bacterium | reverse complement strand
GAAAATGCGTGAACACGAAGACGGCGTTCATCTTCCGGAACAAGGTTCGGTGCTTCTTCCTGACCGACGGCGCGAACGTCGAAGACCAGGAAAAGGCGCAGGGCATGACGCGCGCGGTCGAGGCGCAATTCGCGGCGAGCGGCATCTACGGGACGCTCGGCTACCGCGTCTGCCAGGACGGCCAGGCGTTCGACGGCGGCGTCGCGCAGGTCATCACGGACGTGGAGAATAATCGGCTTCTGATCGAGCGCGTGTTTCCGTGGGAAATCTACGTGCCGTCGGAGGAAGCGCGCACGGGCGCCCCGTGGCAGTACGGCCGGCGCATCCTCATGGATCGCTCGCGCGCCGCGGCGATGTTCCCGAAGCATCGGAAAGAAATCGCCGAAGCGCCGAGCGCGCCGGACGACTGGAAGGTGCTCGACGAGCTCTCGAGCAACGAGACGAGCGACCTGATTGCCGTGTGGCATCTCTGGCACGTCCCGAGCGGAAAGGTCGACCTCGAGAAGCCCGAGGCGTTCGGCATCGACCCGAAGACGAAGAAGTTCAGTCCGAAGATCGACCCGGGTCACGACGGTCGCTCGACCATCTGCATCCAAAGCGCGACGCTCTACGATCGGCCCTATCCGTTCGAGTATCCGCCGCTCGCGTTCTACTTGCCGCAGCCGGACCCGCTCGGCTTCTGGTCGATGTCGCTCCCCGAGATGCTTCAGGGCATCCAAATGGAGCTCATCAAGCTCGGCAAGCGCATCCGTTCGATCATTCACCTCCACGCCGTCCCGCGCCTCGGCGTCGACCGCCGCGCGAAGGTGAACACGTCGAAGCTCACGAACGACCTCGCCGACATCGTCGAGATGAATGGGTCGCCGTCCGCCGCGATGCACTACCTCCAGCCGGGCGCGGTGCCGGCGGAGCTGTTCCGTCGAGAGCAAGAGCTCGACGATCTCGCGATGCAGGAAAGCGGCATCTCCGAAATGAGCGCCTTCGCTCAGAAGCCCGCCGGCATTCAGCACGAACCCGGCATGCAGCATCTCGCCGACACGGAGAGCATTCGCCATACGGCGGCCCACCGCGGATGGGAGGAGTTCCATTTGCAGCTCGGGCGCGCGTGCGTCGACGGCTTCCGAATCCTCGCCGAGCACAACAAAGACTTTTCCGTCCTTTGGGGCGACGACGAAGAGCTCAGGCTCATCAAGTGGAACGAGGTCGACCTTGGCCGCGGGAAGTACATGTTCCGCGCGTTCCCGACGAACCTCCTCCCGAGCACCCCCGGCGCGAAGATTTCCCGCGTGCTCGAGCTCGCGCAAGGTGGCGCCCTCGACGACACGCCGCAAGCGGTGCGAATGCGCGCGCTGCTCGACCATCCCGACATGCGCGCGAAGTTCGGCGAGACGAACGCCATCCCGCGCCGCATCGCGAAGCTTCTCGACGAGGTCGAGCGCGACGGGCTCACCGATAAGACGATGCCGTCCCCCTACAACGACCCGGCGCTCTGCATGCAGATGGCGAAAGAGCGAATCAACAAGCGCGAGGGGGACGGCGTCTCCGAAGAGCGGATCGACAATCTCCGCGACTTCTACGACGCCGCGCGCCGCGTCGGCCTCACGATGCGCGCCGAGGAAGCGATGGCCGCGCAGGGCATCGACCCGAACGCGGCGCCGCCGGCCCCGCCCGGCGCGCCGGCCCCGCAAGGAACCCCACCCGCG
This sequence comes from Polyangiaceae bacterium, assembly GCA_036374535.1. GTDB lineage: Bacteria > Myxococcota_A > Polyangia > Polyangiales > Polyangiaceae > PMG-095. The sequence goes on along the minus strand of DASUTR010000423.1, from coordinate 4,591 downwards.
GCAGTCGCCGCGTAGGAGTGAACCATGTCCGCCGTTCAAACCCCCGGAACCCCAGCGCCCACCGAAGCGACGACGACGGAGGCGGCACCCGCCGCAACCGAGGCCGCCGACACGGGCGACGCGCTCGCCGATGCGCTCGCGAGCTGGAAGGGCGACGAGCCGGCCGCGGCCGACGGCGAAGCAGCCGAGAAGAAGCCCGAGCCCGAGGCGGAGAAGAAGCCCGAGGGCGAGAAGAAGAAGACCCGCTATGACATCGAGGCGGAGCTGCTCGAGGAAGGCGTTCTCGGCACGAAGGAAGGCATCGAAAAAGCCAAGGGTTACTTCCGGCGCCGGCAGAGCAAGCTCGACGGCATCGAGGTTCGGCAGACGGAGACCGCGCGGGAGCTCACCGAGGCGCGCGAGACGATGAGGCAGGCCTACGAAGCGGCACAGGCAGAGCTCGACACGGACCGCCGGCGCGCCGTCGCGATTCGGCAGATCGACGAGACGCTCAAGAACGGCTCCGTCGAGGAAATGCTCGAAACCCTCGGTAAAATCCGAGGGATTAGCGGGCGCGAGGTGTGGGACCAGATGGCGCGCAAGGCGATCGCGATGGGCAAGGCCGCGCCCGTCGCCGCGCCGGCGGAGATTCAAAAGCTCGAGTCGAAGATCGAGCGCCTCGAGAGCTTGCTCACCGCGCGCGAGCAGCGCGAAGCGGAGGCAGCGGAAGCGGCGGAGACCGGCGAAGTCGCGCAGCTCCAAGAGGGACTGAAGCAGCGCGAAGCGGCGGTCATCACGGCCGCGAGCGACGCCGCGAAGTTCCCCGAGCTCGCGCGCTACGTGAAGCTCGGACTTGGCGAGAGCATCGTCTCCGAAGTCGTGAAGCAGAAGACCGCGGCGCGACGCGCGGGACGCCAACTTGACAATGCGGGCGCCCTCGCTCACATTGAGGCCGAGCTGAAAAGGCTCCCAGCCGGTGCGACGCCGGCAAGTCCAGCGGGCGCGAAGCCCGCAAGCCCTGCGGCAGTGAGTGCCGACGATCTCCCGATTGCGGGGATTGCGCCATCACAAACGCGCTCGGCTGGAACCGTTCGAGACAAGACGGAAGCCGAGCTAGCCGAAGACCTGGCGAAGGATTCGGGCTTCTTCCGCGACTTCCTCGGAATCGAGATGTAGCGATGAGCCCCTGAGCCTCCCGCGCAGGTCGCGGAGGGCTCCATGGGACTTTCTACATCGTCTGCACATACGCCGCTTTTGAAGCGGCTCTACGGCTCGAAGGTCGCCGAGACGACCTACAAGCGCGACAAGCTGCTCGAGCTCTGCAAAAAGGATCAGAACTTCCGCGGCGAGGACAAGGCGATTACCGTCGCCATCGCTCCGACCGCTGGCGGTTCCGCGAGTTTCGCGGCGGCCGTGGCGGCGCAAGAGGCGACCGTCGAGCGCCGATTCACCATCACGCGAAAGCGTGAATACCAGCTCTACACGATCGACAACGAGGCGATCGAGGCGAGCAAGGGGAACACGGCGGCCATCGTCGAAATTCTCAAGCGCCAGGTGGGCGGCGCGAAGAAGCAGTTCGACGAGGCGATTGCGCGGCGCGCGCATTCCCCCGGTGGCGGCTCGATCGGTCGGCTCCCGACCTCGATCACTGCGACGGGAACGAGCGTCACGCTGCTCGACCGGACCGACATCGTCGGTACCTGGTACAAAAACACGCTCGTCGACTTCGACGACACCGACGGCACGGGCACTTCGCCCGGTTCGGTGCGAGCCGGCGGCCCGCTGAAGGTCACGAACATCGATCGCGACCAGGGAACGATCACGTTCAACACGACGCTCGACACCATCTCGGGCATCGCCGCGAACGACTACGTTTTCCGCTACGGCGACTTCGGCAACGCGATGACCGGCATTCAAGGCTGGGAACCCATCGCCGACCCGACCTCGACGGCGTTCTTCGGCGTGGACCGAACGGAAGACCTCGCGAAGCTCTCGGGCGTTCGCGTCGACGGCCTCGGCAAGCCGAAGGAAGAGACGATTCAGGACGCGGGCGTGGAAGCGCAGATCAACGGCTTCACTCCCAAACACGTCTTCATCAACTCGTTGAACTTCAAGGACATCGGGAAAGAGCTCGGCGGCCAGCGCATCCAAGAGGGAAGCGAAGGTCAGATCGGCTTCACCCGAATCGTCGTGAACGTCGCGACGGGTCCGGTGGTCGTGCACTCCTCGCCGTTCGTGAAGCTCGGCTACTTCTGGATGGGCGACGCCGAGAACCTCACGCTCGGAACCGCGGGCGAGTGCCCGATGGATCTGACGTTCGGCAACACGATGCTTCTCCCGACCGCCGACGCGCGTCAGGGCCGCATCGGAGCGTACGGAAACTTCTGGGTGGAAAACCCCGGTGAGTGGGTCGTGGGCAAGTGGTGATCGGCCACCTGGAAAGGAACTGAGTCATGAGCGATTGGAAAACACTGCTCGATCGGGTGGCCGGCACCCTGGGAATCGAAGAGGGCGGCGGCTTCCCCGGTGAAGCGGTCCGCCAGCTCTTCGACATCGACAAGACCGAACGCCTCGTGGCGGACGGCGACGCCGCGAGCACGCTCGCGAACACGAAGTTTTGGAGCAACCCGTACACGTATCCCGTCCAGCTCGTTCGCTTCGCGGTGAACGTGGACGCGAACGTCACGGGTCACGCATCGAACATCGGGACGGTCGAAATCTACACGGACGACGGCGCGGGCGGGACTCCCGTTCTCGCTGCTTCCGTGACGACCGACACCGATGCTCCCGGCGGCGGAAACTGGGTTGCGGGCGTGGACGAGGTAGCGACGCTCACCCCGACGAATTGCGTCGTGGCGGCGGGCGCAAACGTCTTCTACAAGCAAACCAAGGGCAGCTCGGGCGTAGCGATGCCGCTGCGCACGTTCAAAGCCCGCTTCCGGAGGATCTGAGTCGTGGAGCGACGACTCGTCAAGATGCGGACCGGCGGCGTAAAGCCGCGCACGCTGCGCTTTCGGTTCTACCCTCAAGGCACGTCGACGACGCCGCTCACGACCGTAGCGGGAACGCTGCGCGACCCGGGCGGTCTCGTCGCGAACGTCACCCGAACGGCGACGGCCGGCGTGTTCACCGTCAACCTCGCCGATCCGGCCTATCGCATCGTCGGCGGTCAAGCGACCGTGCAGGTCGTCGCGAACAACGTGGACCTCTACGCTCAGTTCGGGACGATGACCGAGGGCTCGGCGTCGGCAGCTACGGCGGTCGTGCGGCTCATGACGGGCACGACGGCCACCGACCTCGCCGCGAACACGAATCACAGCGTGCTCGTGACGATGGACATCGAGGACTCCGCAGCGGCCGGGGTGGCCTGATGGCGGCGCCCAAGGGCATTCTCGCGCTCACGGGCATTCGTCCGCCAGACGAAGACGAGGGCGCCGACGAAGGCGAGTCGGAAGGCGGCGACTCGCCGAAGGCGCGCGCCATGCGCGAGATGTTCGAGGCGATGGAAGGCGGCGACTGGGACGCCGCCGGCCGCGCCTTCGAGCGCGCCTACATGATTTGCAAGCAAGGGAAGTCCTCGGGCGAGAGCCCGGCGGAGGAGTCGGAAGAAGAATCGGACGAGTACGAGGGGTGACGCGTGGCTCGTAGCGTCACCCGCGCAACCATCCGAGACAACGCGAGGCTCTACGCCGACCAGCGTCCGGGCGGCGGCTCGACGTTCATCAACGACGACGAATACAACCGCCTCATCGATCTCGCTCTCGCCGAGCTCTACGACCGTCTCGTGGCTGCTCGGGGCCAAGAGTATTACGAGAAGGAAGACACGAGCATCACGACGGCGAACGGGACGGCGAACTACAGCCTTCCGACCGACTTCTACCAGATGCTTGCCGTTGACCTCCGCTGGGGTACGCGGCTCGAGCAGGTTCCCGCCCTCGAGCACATCGCCGACCGCGCGCGCTTCAACGATGCTCCGTGGGACGAGGGTTGCGGCAAGGCGTACCGCATGCGGGCGCCGACCGCGCCGACGAACCCGTCGAGCCCCCACCGCATCGAGTTTTTCCCGACGCCGACGAGCGCCGTCCCCGTCGTGCTCCGCTACGTCCCGTCGTGTCCGCGCCTGACGCAAGACTCCGGCACCGGTGGGAGCTTCGACGGCGTGAACGGCTGGGACCGCGCCGTCTCGCTCCGCGTCGCCATCGAGGCGCGCGCGATCGAGAAGGTGTCGGCGTCCGACCTCATGGCTCTCTATCAGGCCGAGCTCGACCGCATCGACGAGATGGCCGCCGACCGCGCCGCGTCGACCGCTTCGCGCATTCGCGACGTGAACCCCGAAGGGCTCCCCACCGACGTGTGGCCCTTCGGCCTGCCTCCCCCGGCGTGAACCCATGTACCAGGGCCAACGCGCATTCAACACCGAGAACCCCGGCCAGCTCCGGACGGGGCTGCTTCGCCAAACGACCGAGCTCGAGAAGGAGTTTCGCCGCTTGGACGCCGAGAAGGTCTCGCGCTGGAACGTCGTGCGGGTGCTCGAGTCGTCCTACCAGGCGAAACACGGGGACATGGTGCTCGCGGGGTTCAACGTCGACACGGTCGTCCGTCTCCCGTTCTC
>DASUTR010000422.1:0-6863 GCA_036374535.1 Polyangiaceae bacterium | reverse complement strand
CCTGCGTCGGCGCCTCGAGCGGCTCGGGACGTCCCGTGGGCGGCTCCGCGGGCGGCGGCGGCGTGGGCGAAACGTCGGAGGCGACGGGCGCGGGCGGCGGCTCGGACGGCGACGAGGCCTCCGGCTCGGGCGAGGATTTCTTCCCCTTCTTGCCCTTGGAGCGAGGCGGAGGATCGGACTCCGCTTTCATGCTGACGGCGGGCGCAGCGACGGCGGGCGCGGCGAGCGTTTCACCGATCTGCGCTTCGAACGCCTGGAGCGCGGGGTGCGCGGGCGCGACACGCGCAAGCCGCTCGAACGCACGACGTGCGCGAATGAGATCACCGCGCTCTTTCCACGCGAGCAGACCCGCCTGCGTGAGCAGGTGCGACGCGCCGTTGCCGAGCGTCGAACGGTCCGCGAGCTCCTCGGCGAGCGCGATCACGCGCTCCCAATCCGAACCGCGCGCGCCGTACGCGTCGCGCAGGAACGTAAACGCCTCTTCGCGCGCGGGGTCGAGCTTGAGCGCTTCCTCGACGAGCTCTGCGCCGAGATCGAGGTTCTGATGGCGCAACGCCCAGCGCGAGCCGAAGAGGTACGCAGCGCGCGCCTTCGACGACGCGTCCATCTCCGCCTCGAGCGCAGCTCGCTGCGTTTCGAGAATCGCCTCGGTGCGCTGCGCTTCGACGAGAAGCCCCTCGTAGGTCGCGGCAACGTGCGTATCGGTCGGGTCGGCCGCATACGCTTGAGCGAGCAGGCCTTCGACTTCGCCCGGCGCGTAGCGACGCGCGAGCCGCGCCGCGCGGAGCAGGAGCGACGCACGCACCGCGGGATCCGTGCTCGAGCGCGCATCGCGCCGCATGCCCGATACGCGATCTTGCCACTGCCCCTCGCCGACCTGCGTGTCTTCGAGCACCGCCGGCAGATCGCCCTTGTCGCCCTCGGTCGACTGCAACGCCTTCGCGTAAGACTCCGCCGCGCGATCGTAGTCGCCCAGATCGCAGAGCACGTCACCGAGCTCGCGGTAGAGCACCGCGCGATTCGGTCCCTGCGGCGCCGCTTTGAGCTCGAGCTCGAGCAAGCGCTGCACCATGTTGAGCTTGCCGAGATCCCAGTAGATGCCGCGAGCTTCGCTCAGCGCTTCGATCAGCGCCGGATTCAATTTGTACGCGTCCTGGAAATGCTTGAGCGCGCGGACACCTTGGAGGAACCGCGTCCGAAGAACGCGGCCGAGCCGGAGGTGAAGCTCGGCCTTACCCACCGGATCGGAGGTGGCGGCGAGTCCCTGTTCGAGCGTCTCCGCGACTGCGTGCCAGTCGTGGAAGCTCATCTGCTGCTTCAGACGCTGCTCTAGATCCATCGTTCCTCAGTCAAAGCTACGACTTCCCAAAAACAAAGAAAGCTCCGCCGGGTCCCCGCGCACCCCTGCCCTCGACTCGGATCTCGCTCCGGGAGGGCAATTTCAGCCGACAAGCGCCGACTCGGGATCACGACCCGAGCTTCTGGAGCAGGGACGAGGCTGTCTCGCACTGCTCCTGGAACTGCTTGCTCTTCGCGCCGCGGCACACGCGCTTGGTGAACTGATTCAAGAGGCGGACCGCCTTCTCCTTCTGCGGCGGGTCCATGGTCGCGTACGTGCTGCCGATGGCGAAGGAGAATTCGGGGTGCTTCTCACCGGCGAACTTCTCTGCCTTCTCGACGGCGGCGAGCTGCGCGGCCTTGTCTCCGCGCATGAGCGCGGCGGAGCCGATGAGGATTTGCATGTTGTAGAGCGCCGGAATGTTCTTTTCGTCCGGCTGCACGACGCGGCTTCCCTCTTCGGCTACCGCTACCGCTTCCTTGTCGAGCTTGAAGCGGAGGTAGAGCTGAGCGAGCGACGGATAGAAGAAACCGATCTTCGGATCGTGCTGAATGGCTTTCGAGTAGTGCTCCGCGGCGCCTTGTTCGTCGTCGGTCCACTCGAGGCATTCACCCATCAGGTAGTAGCACTCGGCGAGATTCGGATCTTTCTCGATGCACTTCTTGAGCGGGTCCTTCGCCTGCTCGTACGCATCGCGATTCCCGGCTTCCGCCTGCTCGACGAGCGCCGCGCCGCGCTTGTACCAGTAGTTCGCGAAATCGGGCGCAACCTGCGTCGCACGCGAAAGCGTCGACGCCATCTTGTCCCAGTCTTCCTTCTTCTCGTACGCGACGGCGAGCTTCCAGAGAATGCGATGGTTCGTCGGATCGAGTTGAACGGCCTGCTCGTAGAGCTGGATCGCGCGTTCCACGTTGACCTTGACGGACTGATCGCCCTCGTTGGCGAGATTGATCGCCTCGATGTGGCTGCGGCTGCAGTTGGCGAACGAAAGACCGAGAACCGCAACTGCGACGAGGTGTAGGAATCGATGCAATTTCATTGGAACTGTCCGTGGTGCTAGGCGGGCGACGACCCGACCGTGGTGAAAGCCAAGCGCGGGGAAAGCTCTAGGTTTTGCCGGAAACGAGCGTCCTCAGGCAGTGACGGCTCCGGCGCCGAGTCTCGGGCGTCCGGGGGCCAAGCGACGCGACGAGCATAGGCGCACGCCGCCCATGGAGTAAAGCGCCGTCGCTCTCCGTAGCCGCGCGGAAGCCCTCACGTTTTTCTGCGTTTCTCGGTCACGTTGTTCGGTAGGGCCCGGCGCCACCGAGGGCTCGGGTTCGGAACTCCGAACCCGAGCGTCGACTGCCCGAGCGACTCAGCCCGGCTCGAGCATGATCGGATAGACGACGGTGACGATGCCGCCTTCCGGTTGCGGGAAGCTCAGACCGTAGAAGGCGGAGAGCACGCAGCTCACGACGCCGCTGTCCGGCAGATCGGAGCCGCCGTTCGAAACGTTCGAGACGGAGCCGTCGCGCCCGATGACGAAACGCGCCGAAACACGTCCCTGAAGGTTCGGGTTGCGACCGAGCCCCTGCTCGTAACACATGCGGAAGCGACCGTAGTTCTGACGAACGATACGCTGGATGACCTCGGGCGGGAGACGACCGCTGACGGTCGTGGCACCCATGCGCACCTTCGGCGCCTTCGTCTTGTGCGACCCGCCGAGACGACCGTGACCGGCGCCGAAGCCCTGGCCCGTACCCGTACCGGCACCGTGACCGAGCGTCCCGATGTTACCGAGGCCGATACCTTCGCCGCGGCCGCCGCCGCCTTCACCGATACCGGAGAGGCCGAGACCGCCGGCGCCGAACGCGTCGCCGATTTCGTCGCCCCACATGTTGCCGCGCGCGCTGATGTCGTCCGAACCGAGCGACGTGTCGCGACCCCACGGCGCCGTCGGGGCGTTCGGGTCACCGGCCGCGCCCGTGTTGAGGAGGCCGATCATGCCGAATTCCATCGCCTCGCGCAGAGCCGCCTGGCGCGCGATGTGCGGATCCGGATTGTCCTTCGGGCCTTGGACGGCGTAGCGCTTGTTCGTCGCCTTGGTCGTGGGATTACCCATCGACCCTTCTTCGCCCTTCGCGCGGGTACCGGTGCCGCCTTCCTTGTTGTCCGAGTTTTCCTGGACGACTTCCGGGTCCTTTTCCTCGTTCTCACGCTCGGCAGCGGCCTTCAGGTACTGCTGCATGAGGAACAGCGCGTCCTTGTCGAGGTCCTCGTCGTCCGTGAGGCCGAGGGGCGGCACGAAGAACGCCATGGCGCCGATGAGACCGGCGTGGGCGAGGAACGAAAGACCGAAGTACATCGCCACCGTCCAGTCCCACCCGGCGCCGACTCCGTGCTTGAGCGGCTTTCCCGCGTTCACGGCGGCGACCTGGAACACGAACTCTCCGATCTCGACGCGCGCCTTGGCGTTACCGGGCAGCGGGAGCTGGTGACCGCCGCTGATCTCGGCGCTCGGTTGGGCGCGCGGCCGCACCTCGTCGAGCGACATGCGCGGCTGTCCGGGCAGCTCGACCCACCCCGTCGCTCCCGGCGGAATGACGATCGCCACCGAAGCGCGGTCGCCGACGACCACGGGCATGCGCGTCGTTCCGAGACGCTCGCTCGGAATGAAGAAGTCGCACGCGAAGTTCTTGCCGAGCTCTTCGCCGACGTAGAAGTTGCGCGGAGGCGTGAGATGCGAAACGTGGAGCACGTTCGAGCCCCAGAGCACCATCACCTCGACCGCCTGAACGTGCGGAAGCTCGACCTCGTCGGGGCTCACGTCGGGCCCGCTCTTGATCATCGTGTACGTGTACGTGCCGGGCGCGGCGTCCTCCGGAACGTGCATCGCGTCCGCATGCCGCTGCGCCGCAGCGCCCGCCGCAAAGGGATTCGCGGCGCCGACGTCGAAGGGATTGGCCGCCGGGGCGAACGGCCTGCCGCTACCGCCACCGAAGGGATTCGCCGCGGGAGCCGGCATCGCCTGCGCTTCGGCGCCGGCGTGTTCGGCGGCTTCGAGCACGATGGCCGTATTACCCACCTGAATCTGATCGCCGACGTGGAGCTTGCACTTGTTGACGCGCGCGCCGTTCACGAGCGTTCCCGGCTCGTTGCCGAGATCGATGAGCGTGATGTCCTCGGGTCCGGCAACCTCGATGACCGCGTGCATCCGCGACGCGAGCTCGTCGTCCACGCGCAGGTGACTCTTCGGATCCTTGCCGACCTTGACGATGTCCTGCGTCACGGTCTCGCGACGCTCGAAGGCATCACCCTGATAAAGTGCAAACGTGAGAACTGCCTTGGCCATTGAACCGGTTTCCTCAGTCTTGTGGGTCTCTGGGGACCCATGCCCCAGCTAACGTCCTGATCGAATGTGGCGCGTCGCGCCGCTCAGATGTTCTCCACCGACTTCAACATCTCGGGGATGAAGTGCGTGCGCGGACGGATCAGCGTCGTGCGTGCCGCCTTCGGACGCACCTTGATGGTGGCGTCGTTCGGTCCGAATCCGCCGGCGCTCAACGGATCGTCGTCGAACTCGTAGCCGTACCCTTCACCGCCGCCGGCAGCAGCGTCACCGCCCGCCGCCGGCGTTTCCTTCGCGGCTTCGCCCTGAGCGAACGCGCTCGAGACGAGGAGCGATGCGGTCAATCCCAGAGCGCTGGAAATCAGCTTGATGCGGATCGTTCGGGCCATGATGCAGTCTCCTCGGAATTCTCTGGCGCTATTACAGTGCCATTGTACGTGCTGGGTACGGATACAGTCAACCGCTAATCCGGTGTCGGACAAGCGTGCGGTTCGGAAGTTCCCTGACTTTCGCGATGCCTACTTCTTTTTCGGGGCCGGGGGTGCGGGCGCAGGCGCCGCCGGAGCTTTTGCCCCAGGTGCCGCAGCGCCACCCGCTTTCGGGTCGGCAGGCTTTGCCGGATCGCCCGGCTTGCCGCCAGCCTTGTCGGCGGCGGCCTTGTCGGCAGCGGCCTTGTCCGCAGCGGCCTTGTCGGCAGCGGCGGCCTTGTCGGCTTCCGCCTTCTGCTTGGCCGCTTCCTTCTCCGCTTCCTTGGCGGCGGCCATCGCGGCTTCTTCCTCTTTCTTCGCGATTTCGCCTTCCTTGATGAACTTGATCGTGTCCTCGATGTCCTGCGTGCGCTCCTTCGAGCGCTTCACCGCGGCAGCGAACACCGGATCGTCGCTCGCCTTCTCGACGAACGCCTTGTACTGCTCGGCGGCCTTCTCCAGCATCGGCACGGGATTGCCGCGCTTCGCGCGGTACTCCTGCGTCAGGATCGCTTCGTTGTAGTAAGTTTCCGGCCGCGCACTGTCGATCTTCTTCGCTTCGTCGAGATGCTTCTGCGCCTCGCCGACGTTCTTGTCGAAGTTCGAATCGTTGACGGCGCCGCGGAGCGCGAGGGCGAGTCCGAGGTGCGCCTCGTACTCGTTGGGACGAAGCTTGAGCGCGTCGCGATACGCCTTCTCGGCCTCGTCGAACCCGCGGAACGAGAGGTTTACCGCCGCGTAGTTCATCTGCGCTTCGAAGAACTTCGGATCGAGCTGGCGCGCTCGCCCGAAGCTCTTGACGGCCGCGTTGAAGTTCTTGAGCTGCACCTGGATGAGGCCGGTCGTGTTGTGGATCGGCGCGTAGTTCGGGTTCTTGCGCTGCGCTTGCGACGCGACGAGCGCCGCGAGGTCGAGCTGCTGCTCGTTGATGTCGGCGCGCGCGGCGCCCGAAACTTCCATGCCGCGCTTACCGCGTCGCGAGCGGGAAGCCATCTTGCCCTGGCCGGCGGTGCTCTTCGCGAGCTCGAGGTAGTAGACGGCGAGCTGGTTGTACGCGGGCATGTAGCCGTCGTCGATCGCGAGCGCGCGCTGGAGGTTCCTGCGGGCGCGCTCGAGATCGTTCTTGCCGTCGGGATCGGGCTGATCGTTGCCGCGCTCCATCTGGAGCGCCGCCAGGCTCGTCAGCGCCTCCACGTTCTGGAACTTCGCGTCGCGGATGATCTGATCGAGCTCGCGCGCCGTCTCGTCGACGTCGCCGGTCTTCATGTAGCTGTAGAGCGTGAGCTGGGCCTTGGCGCGGTGAAACGCGGGGTCCGCCTTGATGGCGGCCTCGAACTTCTCGCGCGCCTCGCCGTCCTTGCCGCAGCGCTGCCACGCGAGGCCCGAGTTGTAGAGCGCTTCGGGCAGATGACGATTCGTCGCGGACTCCTGCTCCTCGGAGGCCTTCTCGAAACGGCCGGCGACCTCTTTGCAGGTGCCCTCCGCCCAATCGCCTTTCTTGTCGTGGTCGAGGAACGAGTCCAGGGCGGAATCGAAACTCGCTGCGGCCTCTTTGGAAACCGCGACGCCCTTGCCCGACTTGCGTCCGCTGTCGTCCTCGGGTGCGAGGCCGCCTTTGCCTCCAGCGCTTGCGCCACCGCAAGCGACCAAGAGAAGAGCCAGCGCCGTGACTGTGCTGATGCGCATCATGATCGTACTCCTGTAACTCCGGTTCCTCGGTAGCGAC
>DASUTR010000421.1:0-7444 GCA_036374535.1 Polyangiaceae bacterium | reverse complement strand
GCCCCGGGCGTCTCGTCGATGACGTCCGCGTCGCGGCGGCATTCGACGCCCGCGACGGCTTTCGCGTGGTCCTCGAGCGAGAACGTGCGCTTCGCTTCGCCGCGCGACATTTTCCGCCCGGCGCCGTGCGAGCACGATTCGAACGATAGCGGGTTACCCTTGCCCCGCACGATGTAGCTCCGCGTGCCCATGCTGCCCGGGATGATGCCGAGCTCGCCGTCGCGCGCGCGCACCGCGCCCTTGCGCGTGACGAGCACGTCAGCTCCGAAATGGTGCTCGCGCGAAACGTAGTTGTGATGGCACTGCACCGCGGCTTCCGAGAACGCCACGGGCCGGCCGAGCGTCTCGGCAATCGCCGCAATCGTCGCGTCGAGCATCAGCGCGCGGTTCGCGAGCGCGTAGTCCTGCGCCCAGCCCACGGCCGCGAGGTAGTCGTCGAAGTACGCGGTGCCCTCGGGAAGGTAAGCGAGATCGACGTCGGGAAGATTCACGAACCAACGCCGCATGTCCTCCTTCGCGAGCTCGATGAAGTACGAGCCGATGCGTCCGCCCACGCCCCGCGAGCCGGAATGGAGCATCACCCAGACGCCCTGTGCTTCGTCGAGGCACACCTCGATGAAGTGGTTGCCGGTGCCGAGCGTGCCGAGATGCGCTTCGTTGTTGCTCTTGGCGATCTTCGGATGCTTCTCGACGATTCGCGTGAAACGGTCGTGGAGCGCCGCCCAAGCCGCTGATACGGCGCGCGGCGGGTTTCGCCACGCGCCGCGGTCGCCGGGCCCGCCGTTCGCGGTACGGCCGTGGGGAACCGCTCGTTCGACGGCCGAACGCATCGCTGCGAGCGAATCGGGCAGATCCGACGCCGCGAGATCGAGCTTGGCCGCGACCATACCGCAGCCGATGTCGACGCCGACCGCCGCGGGGATGATGGCGCCCTGCGTCGCGATGACGCTGCCGACGGTCGCACCCATGCCCCAGTGCACGTCGGGCATGACCGCGACGTGCTTGTATACGAACGGCATGCTCGCGACGTTTTCGACCTGACGGCGCGCCGCGTCTTCGAACGCGACGCCGTCGACCCACGCTTTGATGGGCACATGATTGGTTTCGATGACCTGCATGACTTTCTTTCCTCGTTTTTGATGGAGCCTCTCCCGCGTGTCGACCCCGGTCGGCGCGGACTACAAAACCCCGCGCAACTCGCTACCTCGCTCGAAACCCAGTACGTGACGCTCGTCGCGCCGCTATCGAACCGGAGAAACCAAATGGGAGGACGCCGAACGCTCCGTCACTACAGGCGCCGCTGAAAAATCGAGCGCTTCTTCGTTGGCTCGCGAGCTTCCGCCGCCTCGCCACCCGCCAGCGTTCCTCCGCCGCGCCTCCATCATCCTCTTGCGACATTCATAGGATGCCTTCTAGGCAGTCCAAAAAGGGTCGCGCAGTCGAGCGGCAACGAGCCTGGAACGCGCCCCAGCGCCGGGTCGATGTAGCCGGGGCATAGCGCATTGACGTTGATGCCATAGCCCGCCCAATCCCGAGCCATCGCACGCGTCATGTGGATCACCGCAGCCTCGCTCATGGCATCGAGGCCGAACTGATTCATCACGCGTAACCCGAGCATTGACGCGACATTGACGATGCGCCCGCCGGTGTAAGTGCCCGGGGCGGCGCCGCGCCGCGGGCGCGCGCGGGCGGTGGCCCTGTCCCAGCCCTGTTACTCCTTCTTGTACACGAGCCATCGCAGGCTGAGCGGCGCCTCACCTGGGGGTAGATCGAACAGGTCCTGTCCGTCGCAATAGGCGGCGAAATAGTCGGTCGGTGGCCACGCTTCCGAGCCTTGCGTGCTCTCGTATTCGACGAATGGAATGTCCTCTACGAGCCGCAATGAAAGTCCCTTGGTTGCTTCCGCGAGCTCACCCGGAGTGAAAGCGACGGTCCAGAAGAGCTCGCCGAGTTCGCGGAGCACATCATCCGGGACGTAGCCGTTTTTGGTGACGAATAGGTTGAGCAGGAGCAGACCACCTTCGGTCAGCGCCTCGGAAGCGCGCGCGAGCATCGCGCGCAAGTGCGCCACATCGCGCACGTGCGCAACGAGTACGCCGGCAAACACAACGAGCCGATAACGGGCGCGCGGGATCTCAAGCCCTGGATCGACGAAATCGCCCTGAAATACGTAAGTGCCGAGTTTTTCGGCGGCGAGCAAATCACGTAGCAAAGCTGCAAATCGCGGCGAGATTTCGACTGCGTCGACGGCAAACCCTGCACGCGCCAGCGGCAGAGTATTTCTGCCCTCGGCGGCACCCACGTCTAAGATCGCGACCTCGCCCGGAGCGCCGAGGCTTCGCGCGACATTCATAACCTTCGGATTCGGGTGCGCGCCGAAAAACGGTTGCGGACGGGCGCCTACCCAGCCGTCGTACTCCGCCGCGACCGTCGTCGTCACGGTCTTGAAGTCATAGGTAATGCCTCCGCCCGCCTCGGGCTGGCATTCGTAGGTCAGTACGAGGGAAGCGTAGGGAGAGTGTTGCCAGGCCGCGTTCATCAAACGCTGCATGATTTCCTGGAGCGTCGCGATGTCGTCCGCGGCGAAGGGTCGGCCGAGTAGCGCAAACAGAGCGAGCACTTTCTCTTGATAGTGCGCGCGCAGACTCGGGACCGCCGGTATCACGAAGACACCACTGCCCGATTCCCGTCGGCGCAGCCGTCTCATAGCTGCTGCGCGCAGCGCCGATTGATCGAATGCGCAACCACCATCTGCCTTCCCCGGTGTCATCGAACAGCTGATTACATGAGAAACCGGACGCCCGCAATCGCGCGAGTTCGGAGGAAGGCGGCCGAGTCGAACGGCTGTGCCGAAGCACCCCCGGTTTGCCTTGCGCTCTCGGCTTCGCCGGGGATGCTCGGTACCTCGCTTCGCTCGGTGCGAGACCGGTGGCTCACCACTGAGCCTTCACCTTCCACGAGCGGCTTCGTATCGTTCGGATCAATCCGCGAATCCGGCCGTGAAGCCCTGCCACTCGACGGGCACGTCACGGTCGAAGAGCGGCGGCGCGAGCGGCAGCGTTGCCGGCCGGCGCGGCGCCCGGAGCGGCCACATGCCCGCTTCGTCGCAGGTTTGATCGTCTTTGCGCGTGTTGCACGTGCGGCACGCGGCGACGATGTTGTCCCACGTGGTGCGGCCACCCGCGGAACGCGGAACGACGTGATCGTAGCTGAGCTCGCGCGCCGGTTTCTTCTCGCCGCAGTACTGGCAGCGGTAATCGTCGCGCTGGTACACGTTCCGCCGGCTGAACTTCACGCCGCGGCGGTCGGCCTTCGCCATCTTGCGCAGGCGTACGACCGCCGGCACGCGCCACGTGACGGACGGCGAGCGGATTTCGTCGTCGTATTCGACGACGACGTCCACCGTTTCCTCGTACTTCATCTTCACGGCGTCCTGCCAGCGGAGCACCTTGATCGGGAAGTACCAGGGAGTGAGCAAAAGCGTTTTCGTGTGCATGACGGTCTTCTCCAGGGTTGTGCACGGCCCCGGAGTCCAACCGGGACGGGGACGGTGCCCCACGGAGGTTTGAGCTCCGCGTGTGTCTGCCCGTTCCACCACTCGTGCGTATCGTCGGAGGCCCGGGTATCGCGCCCGGCGAAGCGTGCTTGTCGAGCACGTGGGTTCACTTGCTCCACTCGCCTCCGATGGTCCAAGCGCCGAGAGTCGAACTCGGTCACGACGCTTATCAGGCGTCGCCGCACGACCGGTGCATCCGCTTGGCTGGGTACGGGGCCAGAGGATCGAACTCTGCTGCGTCGGTTTGTAAGACCGAGGCCCTCACCAGAAGGCGAGCCCCGCATCGGTTCCCCGCCGTGGACTCGAACCACGATCTCATCGCTTCAAAGGCGAGCGTCCATGCCGTTGGACCAGCGAGGAAGATAAGTGCCGACGGAGCGAGTCGCACCGAAGCGAAGCGAAGGTACCGAGCATCCCTCGGCGAAGCCGAGGAGCGCAGGCCACGCTCGGCTACGCGCTTATGGGACGCATGCCGTTCCGAACGTCGTCGGCGGACGCGGGACCTGCACTTGCAGCAGGCGATCTCCAGCTTATGAGGCTGGCGAGACGCTCTTTCTCCATTCCCGCAGCGCCCCCGCGAGGAGTCGAACCTCGACGAAGCGACCTTCGGAGGGTCGCCGCCCGTTCCGCGGGCGAGGGCAATCGTTGGCACCCCTGGAAGGAATCGAACCTTCGTAGCTGGCTTCGTAGACCTGCCGCCGGATCCACCGGCAGGGGTATTGGTGTCTCGTGCGGGAGTTGAACCCGCATTGCCCAGTTGAGAGCCGGGCTTCCTGAGCCGTTAGAAGAACGAGACGTCGAGTCGATCGGCGCTCCCACGAGGTATCGCGCCTCGCCGCACGTGCTTAGAAGGCACCGCGCCGTCTATCGGTGGGAGCTCATGGAGACGAGCATCGGAATCGAGCCGATCCGTCACGCGTTTGCAGCGCGCGCCGCACGCCAGTGCTGCTCGTCGTTCGTGCACCACGCGGGAATCGCACCTCGCGAAGCGAGGTACCGAGCACCCCTCGGCTATGCCGAGGAGCGCAGGCCACCCGCTCGTCCACCTTGGCAAGGTGGCGTGCTGCCGGAACACCTGTGGTGCGAGAGTGCGCGCGCCCGGGAACGATCCGGGTCCTCTTCGTTGGAAGCGAAGCGTGCGGCCGAGAACACCTCACGCGCAGAAGTTGCTCTTGGCGGCTACGCTCACCCTTCCGCCTTGGGCGCTCCGGAACCCCTCGTTTCCGGAACCGGGTCCTCGTTGAGCGTTTGCGCCGACGGGGACGAGGAGCGCCACCGCGAGCGAAGAGCTCCCGTCGGGAGTCGAACCCGCACGCACCGCATACCAAGCGGTGATCCGAGCCGTCGGACGAGAGCAACGAGTGGAGACGCCCGGTAACGCTCCGGGAGCGCTTGCTTGCAAGGCAGGCGCGCAGCTTCTGCACATCCCCGTGTGGCACCGAGCCAGCGAATCGAACGCTGTTCTCCGGACTTGGAAACCGGTTGCCCGCCATGGGCTGCTCGGCACGGCGCTGCGTACGAGGATCGAACTCGTCTCACTCGATCGACAATCGAGCTGCGACACCAGTCGCATCACGCAGCATTGGCGTCCCCGCGTGGAGTCGAACCACGTTGGTCCGTTTAGGAAACGGTCCGCCGAATCCCTCGGCGAGGACGGGGTGACGTACGGGTTACGATCCCGTCAGGGACACGTTCACAGCGTGCCGGGTTCACCAGCTCCCTCACGTCACAGTCAGAGCGGCAGGAATCGAACCTGCATGACCCGAGGCCCAAACTCGGTGGACGGCCACTATCCCACGCTCTGGTGCACTCCCTCGGAATCACACCGCGAAGCGGTACCGAGCATCCCTCGGCTATGCCGAGGAGCGCAGGCCACCGAGCTCTCCGCGGCTTCAGCGCGGCGCTTTCACCAGTCCAGCTTGAAGTGCTTCGTGCCGCACGCGGGTATCGAGCCCGCCTGGCCGGTGTGAAAGACCGGCGACCTCACCTGAAGTCGAGTGCGGCATGCGGCAGACCATTTCTTTCGCGCCGCCTGCCAGGGCTGGAGCCGATCCGCGGAATCGCACCGAAGCGAAGCGAAGGTACCGAGCATCCCTCGGCGAAGCCGAGGAGCGGAGGCCACCGCGCGCACCTCGTTACGAGGGAGATGCCTTCCCAGAAAGACCGGCGAGGACGGGGCGCAGCGTTCGCTGCGCCGTTGCCGTCCCGCACGCGTGCGGGACCGTGGGCTCCGAGGGCACGAGTCGAACGTGCAATGAGCAACGGGTAACAACCGCGCCGGCCTGCCACATGCCTACCTCGGAAAAAAGGAGACGGCTTGGTGTTGCCGCCTCCGCCTATCCGCGCAGGAGACCCGTCGCGCTCGAAGCTTTCGAGCACCGTCACGCTGCGCTTTCGGTTGTCAAAGAACGGGAGACACACGTGCCCGGCGGACACACGTGTCCCGTCTTGGTTTCGGAACCAGGGTTCGAACCTGGCGAAGCCAGGTCCCGAGCATCCCCGGCGAAGCCGGGAGCGCAAGGCCACCTGGATTGCGAGATTCAGAGTCTCGAGTCCTGCCGATTGGACGATTCCGAAATTGCCGTCGGTCCGGCGGGAGTCGAACCCGCGCCGCTCGGAGTAAGAGTCCGGCATGCCGCCTCAACACCTCGGACCGCGAAGTGGGATCGGAGGGAGTCACACCGTCGGCAAAGCGTGCACTCGCGCGAATGTCGCGCTGCGGATCCGCACGACGTGCGACGGAGGTCCCGAGGACACCAGGCGTCGCAGACGCCTGGACCGCAAGGAACCCTCTCCGCACCGGGTAAAAGCCGGGCATGCGTCGTTACACTTCGATCCCGTTCTCCTTTCGTTCACGCTTGCGTTTTCGTTTGCACTTCATGGACACACCTCGAACATTCGTTGCTGAACCTTCGGGCACACGTCTCCTGTCGAGCGCTTGCGCGCCCTCGACGAACCTCTCGAGACACACCTCTCGCATCGAGCGCGCGCCCGCCTTTCATACACTCCTCCGTCGAGCGACGTCGTATGTGGAATACACGACTCGCGTTGAGCGCAGTCGCGCTCCTCACACACCTCTTGTGTGGGCCCGTCTGGAGTTGAACCAGTTAGCCCATGGGGCCCGGCGTTTACAGCGCCGGTCGCTTCCCGGAGACGATCCCCGGACCCTTAAACGACGAAAGCCGCCTCGGTTTCACCGGGCGGCTTCAAGGGAAAACCCTAGAAAATACGCCCGTTACGTCACCTTCTCCTGATTGCCGAGTGCAGGCAGATAGTGGACACAATCTCGCCCGGTTTCGCTCGCGCGAAACATCGGTTGAATGGATAGCGTCCTCGTCTGCATTGGCAGTGACACCATGAAGCAGGACGCTCGCGATGTCAAGAACGGATCGAGAAAAATCGCGCACTCGATTCGCATTCTCGAGCTCGATCATTTCATTGGTGTTCACGTTCACACCGTGCGCTTCGGCAAGGACGGAACACGCGGCTGTCGTTGGAGGCAATACAGAAACCCACTCGGCCGGCTTGGGTGATGCTCTCGAGCAGTCGTGACGGCTTGCGGTCGCCGGTGCGACTAACCACGGATTTCCACGGATTGGAGCGCGGGCGAGCGCGTCGCTCGCCGCATTCACGCGATGGGGCAGCGCACCGGGTTCCACGGCGCGCGTAGGTTGCGCCGCGTGCGCGCGCGAGTGCACCGAGTTCCACGGCGCGCGTACGTTGCGCCGCGTGCGCGCGCGAGTGTGCCGAGTCCCGCGGCGCGCGTACGCCCGCGTGCCCGCGCGAGTTGCACGAATTCCACGCCGGGAGTGCGCCGCGATCGCAGCTCGACACCCGCATGTCGAGACACCGCGTCACGACGCGCGCGGAGCCTCGTCGAAACGGAGC
>DASUTR010000420.1:0-7393 GCA_036374535.1 Polyangiaceae bacterium | reverse complement strand
GGGTTTTCGCGCCGCCGCTCGACCTCCACCTCGAGCTCGAGGATTTTCCCCTGGTCGACCCACGTTTCCATGCCCTCGAGCACGCGGTGGGCGGCTTCGATGTCGCCCCCCGGCGAGGTTGGCCTGGACCGCGCGCCTTGCGAGGTCGGCGGCCTCGCTGCGGTCACTCGCGAGCGCGCTCGCCCGCAGCCAGAGTGGAGCCGCGCGCAGGCCGTCGCCGAGGCGCTCGTTGAGATCGGCGAGCACGCGCAGCACGCTCAGGTGGTCACCCGTCGAGGCGACCAGCGCCTCGAGCTCGGCGCGCGCTTCGTCCGAGCGCCCGAGGCGTTGCTCGAGCACCGTCGCGCGGCGCAGGCGCAGCCGCCGCACGTCGTCGACGCGCCCGACGAGCGCTGCGCGCCGTGCGAGCAGCCGGACGAGCGCTTCGTAGTCGCCGTTCTTCTCGGCGTTGCGTTCGAGGGCGACGAGCGCCTCGACGTCGTTCGGCTCGAGGGCGTGAAGCTCGGACCAGCGGGCGAGCGCGCCCGCCTCGTCGCCGATGGCGTCGAGCAGCACGGCGAGCTCGCGCAGGAGCGCCGCGCGCTGGGACGCGTCGGTGCTCGCGTCGAGCAGCCGAGCGAGCGCGAACGCTTGTTTCTCGCGGTCGCCGGCCTGGCGCGCGAGCGACAACACGTCGTTCAGCATGCCCACGTGATCGCCCGTGCGCTCGATGGCGCCGAGCAGTACGGCGATCGCGGCCAGAGGGCGCCCGCGCGAACCGACGAGCAGCGCGAGCTCGCTCGCGACTCGCGGCACGAGCGCGAGCTCGAGCCCGGGGCGCTCGAGCTCGGCCTCGAGAATGCGCTCGAGCTCGTCGCGTTTGCTCGCTCGCACCGAGAGGTCCACGGTGCGCTCGATGAGGAGCCGGCGCTCGTCGATGGTGAGCCCCTCGAGAGCGCGGGCGCGGCTCGCGGCGTCGAGAGCCTGAACGAGATCGCCCGAGCGATCGGCCGCGGTGACGAGCTCCATGAGCAGCGCGAACCGCCCGCGATCGGGCACCGCCTCGAGCACCGTCGCGATGAGACTCGGATCGCCGATGGAGCGGGCAGCCGCTTCGGCGCGCGCGACGAGCGCGGTGTCTTCGGGATTTCGGCGCGCCGCCGCGACGAGCAGCTGCGCCGCGCGCGGCGCGGCGCCCCGCGCCTCGGCGATGCGCGCGCCGAGCTCGAGCAGAGCGCGGCCGGCGCTCGCGAAGCGTTGCTCGGAGAGCTTCGCGAGGTGCTCGACGAACGCCGCCGACTCCTGCGCCTCGGCGAGCGCGGGCACGTGCTCGAAAAGCTTGTCGAATTCGTCGATGTCTCCGTCGCTCGCCGCCGCGCGTTCGAGCGCCGTGAGCGCGAGCGGGCGAGCGTCGAAGGTGCGTACCGCTGCGAGCGCGACCTCGACGCCGATGCGCGCCCCCTCGGGGCCGTCGACCTTGCCGAGCACCGCCGTCGCCGCGCGCTCGAAGCGCAGCGACGCGATGTCGAGCTCGTCCGCGCCGCGCCGTGAGAGCTCGGCCATGGCCGAAGCGAGCGCGGTCACGAGCTCCACGTCGGGGCGCACCGAGAGCGCGCGCAGGAGCACGTCGACGCGCTGCCGCAACCCTTCGTCGCTGCCGCCCGCAAACAACGCGGCGCGCCGGAGCCAGCTCGTGCGCTGCTCGGCGGTCGCGCTCTCCTGGGCGACCCGCTCCATGGCGCGCACCATGTCTCCGCGCTGCTCCGTGCGATCGGCGAGGCGCGCGAGCGTCACGAAGACGACGCCCTCGGACGGCACCGCTTCGAAAGCGCCGAGCGCGTGACGCATCGCCCTCGCCGGTGCGCCGCGCCGCTCGAGCTGGCGCGCCGCGCGGTAGCGCACCGCACGCTCGCCGTAGCGCCCGAGCGAAAGCGTCGCGAGCTTGTCGAAGAGTCCCTCGAGTCGATCGAGATCTCCCTCGCTCGCGGCGCGTTCGGCGACGGCGAGCGCTTCGGTGCGCGCCGGATCGGCGTCGAGCGTCGCCACCGCACAGTCGAAGGCCTGGTCGTGCCGGCCCGCGCCGAGCGCGAGCGCCGCCGCGATCGCGAAGAAGCGCGCGCTTTCGGGCCCGCTTCGCTTGCGGCCGTTTTCGACGAGCCGATCCACGGCGAATGCCTCGCCGCCGAAGGCGACGAGATCGCTCGCGAAGTTCTCGACGCCCGACTCGGCATCGAGCGTCACGGCTCGCTCCCAGGCCCGCAACGCCCCGATGCGATCGGAAGCGAGGTCCCAGAGCGCCGCGCCGAGCTCGCGCCAGGCGCGCGCCGTGCCCTGCCCGTCCGCCTCGGGCAGCGCGCTCAGCGCCTCGGCTCGAGCTTCCAGCAGCGAAAGCTCACCGTCGGACGTGCGCGTCGGGAGCGCGGTATCGACGAGAGCGATCACGTCCACGGCGTTCGCGCCTTCTCGGAGCGCCCGCGCCATGGCGCGCGCGGAGCCGTCGGCGTCGCCCGCCTCGCGGCGCCGGCGCGACAGCTCGAGCAGAACGCGCGAGCGCTCGCCGCCGAGCGAGCCGGTCGCGAGCCAGCGCTCGACGGCCGCGATGCCGAGCCCGCGTTCACCCGCCCGGTCGGCGATCTCGAACACGGCCTGTCGCAGGCGGTCGTCGCGCGGGCCGAGCACGTCGAGCGCGCGGCGCGCGAGCGCGCCCGAACGTCCCGGCGCGAGCGTGAGCAGCCGCTCGAGCGCCGCGGCGACGTTCGGGGCGAGCGGCGAGAGGGATTGCGGCTGCGAGAGGAGCCACGAAAGCGTGTCGGCGAGACGGGAACCGTCCTCGCTTCGCATCGCTCGCTCGAGCCGCGCGCGAGCGGCGTCGAGATCGCCGGGACGGAGCGCGGCGAGGCGCTGAGCCCACGCTGCAGCGAGGAGCGGCTCGCCGAGCGCGTCGTACACCCCCGCGAGCGCGCGACAGAGCGACGCCCGCGGCACGATGATGCTCATGGCGCGCTCCATCGCTTCGGCGCCCCAACGATCACCGAGGAGCAAGCCCACCTTCGCGCGCGTCGCCGCGGGCCGAGCCAGCGAGGGGTCGGCGTTGCACGCGAGCTCGGCTGCGCTTTTCGCCGCCTGAGCGTCGCCGCCCGCGAGCAAGCCCTCGGCCGCGACGGCCGTGAGCACGGCGCGCAGGGACGGCGGCAAGAGGCTCGCGATGCGCAAGAGCGCCCGCGCCCGCAGCGCGAGCTCACCGGTCTTGCCCGAAAGGAGCAACATGAGGCTCCAGGCCGCGACGTGAACGCCCGACTCGTCGAGCAGCGGAACGAGCTCGCGCAGGGCCGCCGCCGGGTCACCGGCGCGCGAGCGCTCGTGCGCGAGCGCGAGCCGCAGCCGCGCGCGTTCGACGCTCGAAGTCGCCCGCGCGACGTGCACCCCGAGCAGCGTCTCGAGCTCGGCGCGACGGCCGAGCCGCGCGAGCACGCGTTCGGCGGCGAGCACGGACGCGCGCTCCTCGGGGGCGAGCTCACCGAGCTCCCGCAACACGTCGAGGTACTCGTCGGCGGCGTCCGGCCGCCCGGCGAGAAGGGCGGCGAGGCGGCGGAGGGGGCCCAACCGCCCGGCTCCATGCCCTTCCTCAAGCTCGGCACGCGCCGCGGCGAGCGACTCGTCCTGAAGGCGCGCGCGGGGCGCGAGCCGGTTCGCCGTCTCACGGAGCTCCGCGCTCTCGGGAAGGAGGGCCTGCAGGCGCGCCGTCGCCCAAACGGCGAGCCCGGGATCGCCGAGACGCTCCTCGGCGAGCATGACGAGCTCGCGCAGGCACGCGACGCGCTCGGGCTGTGAGCCGAGCGCCGTCTGCTCCCCCACGCGCACGAGCGCTTCGACGAGCGGCGCGTAATCGCGCGTGACATTTCCGTGACGGTGCAAGGCGTCGAACGCAGGCTGGCAGCCGGGGTCCGCGACGAGCGCATCGATCCACGCGTCGGCGGCGCGATCGGGTCGTGCGAGCGGGCCCGCATAGAGGCGGCCGAGGGCGACGCGTGCCCGCGCGCGCTCGCGTCCCGCGAGGAGCTCGGACGCAAGCTCCACACGCGCGGCCAGGAGCTCGTGAAGGTTCGCTCGATCGAGGAGTCCGTCGATCCCGAGCGGCGCCTCCTCGGCAGCCTCGACCGGATCGATCGCCGAGAGCACGCTGCGGAGATCGATATCGAAGTCGAGCTCTGCATCGAATGCCGCGCCGAGCGCCCGCGGCAGATCGGTGTCTTTCACCGCCTGGCGCATCCGTCGCAGGTGCACGGCTCGCCCCGCCGGCCCGAGCGCGCTCGCGTGCTCGCGCCGGATCTCGTCGGCGGCGCCGCCACGACCCCGCGCGATGAGCGCTTCGGCGAGCCGTTCGGCCGCCGGAGCGTGGCCGGGCGCTATTTCGAAGGCGCGCATCAGATCTTCGAACGCGCCGGCGCGATCGTTCTGCGCTTCGCGGCGCTCGGCCGCGACGAGATACGCGTCGGCCGCTTGCTCGAGCGGCACGGCTGCGGGCGCCCACGCGGCGAGCGCTGCGCGCGTCTCGGGCGCCACGGGATCCGCCGGGTGCACGTTCGTCGCCTCCGTGAGAGCGTCGCTCGCGGTGCGCGCTTCACCCGCGCGCGCGAGGAGCACGCCGATGCGGAGCAGCAGCGTCGCCGCTTCTTGTCCGGTGCGTGCCTCGACGAGAGGCCGGAGCGTCGAGGCGGCGAGCGCGGGCTCGCCGAGCGAGACGAACCACGCGGCGAGCTCCTCGCGCAGCGTGGGATCTTCGCCGAGCAGGAGCGCGCGCCGTCCGAGCCGCGTCGCGACATCGAGCTCGGTTCCGCGCGTCGCGAGAGCGCGCGCGAGCGCGGCGACCGCGATGCGCTCTTGTTGCTCGTCGCCCGCCGCGCCCTCGAGCTTCGCCGCGAGCGACGCGAGCTCGGCGCGCGGACCCGAACGCCGCGCCACGGGCGTGCCGAGCTCGTAGCGCTCGAGCGCGACGGAAGCGGCCGAGCGCGGACCTTCACGCCCGAGCCACTCGGGCGGCGGCAGCGTCCGCCGAGCGCCGCCGGCGGAAACGAGGTCGGCCGAGCTCTTGCCGTTCACGGGCGGGGTGGCGCCGTCGCTTTCTCCGGGCGATGGGGGCGGTCGTGACGGCGGCATAAAGGCGGGCGGGTCATCGTCACAATACCCGAACGTTCCCGCGGGCACGATTGAGGCTTGTCCGGCGACTCCCGGACGGACTAGCCTCCGGGGCTACCGCCCGGAAACCAGGGCGACGGAGGTTCTGAAATGTTCAAGTTGGCTCTTTCCGCCCGGGTCGCGGTGGGACTTCTCGCCGGACTCGCCACCGTGGGCGCCCTCGAAAGCACCGCCCGCGCCGGCGACGCCCCTGCCCCCGCTCCGAAGGCGGCAACCGCCGACAAGGCTGCGACCAAGCCGGCAGCAAAGCCCAGCCCCAAGACGGCCGACGCCGCGCGCAAAGCGTTCGCCGAAGGGCAGAAGGCCTACGGCGCCGGCAACTACGTCGACGCGCAGGCGAGCTTCACGAAGGCGAACGAGCTGATTCCGTCGCCGCAGGCGTCGTACTGGATCGCCAAGTGCATCGACGGTCAAAACAAGACCGAGGAAGCGATCGCGGCTTACGAGGCGCTGCTCGCCGATCCGGAGTCGTCGAAGATCGGCGAAGAAAAGCTCGCCGACTCGAAGACCCGACTCGACGCGCTGAAGGCGACGCTCGTCGGCGAGGTCGCCATCGAGACGAACCCCATGCTCGCCACCATCGCCGTGGACGGCGTCGCTCAACCGGGCGAAGCGCCCATGACGCTGAAGCTCACGCCCGGCAAGCACAAGGTCACGATTTCGGCCAAGGGCTACCAGCCGAAGGACGTCGAGCTCGACGTGAAGGGTGGCGACAAGCTCAAGCAGAGCGTGACGCTCGAGAAGGAAGCGCCGCCGCCCATCGTCGCGCCGGTCGTCGCCGCGCCCGCACCCGTCGAACAGCCCCCGCCCCCGCCGAAGGAAGAGCGGAGCATGGTCCCCGCGTACGTCACGCTCGGCATCGCGGGTGTCGGCGCCGTCGTCGGCACCATCTTCGGCATCTCGGCGCTCAACGCCAAGAACGACTTCAACAAGACCCCCACGACCGAGCTCGCCGACAAGGCCGAGCGCGACGCGCTCATCTGCGACATGGCGTTCGGCGTCGCCATCACCCTCGGCGTCACCGGCGTCGTTCTCCTCACGAGCGACGACGAGCCGGCGGCAGCCAAGGCGGCGGCTCCGAAGACCGCGCGCCTACAGCTCACGCCCTACGCCGGCAAGAAGAGCGGCGGCGCTGCTGCCAAGCTCACGTTCTGACCGCGCATCTCGCGCCGTCGGACGCGTCGACGAGCGCCCGGCTCACGGAAAGAGTCGGGCCTCGTAGATGTCGAGCGAGCCGTCTCTGTCGGACGAGTACATGAGGTACGCGAGATCCGGCGAGAGATTCGGCGCCGACTCTTCGTAGTCGACCGAGTTCAGCTCGAGCGGGACGGGGGCTTCGAACGGCACGTCGAGCGACGTGCGGCGCGCGAGAAAGATGTCGAAGCCGCCGCGGCGGTTCGACGCGAAGGCGACGGCGAGTCCGTTCGGCGAGAGATACGGATCGAAATCGTCGCTAGCGCTATTGAGCTCGGTGAGCGGCTCCGGCGAACCGAACGCTTCGGCGTCGCTCGCGCGCTCGAAGCGGTAAAGATCGTAGCCGGAGCCGTCTCGCGCGGCCGAAAGCACGGCGAGTGTCGCGTCGGCGTTCATGCCCGCCGAAACGTTGCTCGTGCCCGCCCCGAGCGAGAGCCCCGGTACGGGGACGAGCTCGCCCCACGCATCCGCCCGCGTCGCGCGCGTGGTCTCCCAGATCGTCCCGAGGTCGCGATCGCGATCGGTGAAGAACCAGAGCCGAAGCCCGTCCGCGGCGATGCGTGGATTCTCTTCCTGATATCCGGTGCTGAGCTCGGGCACTTCGGCGGAAGCGCCCCAGTCGCTCGCCGCGCTATCGCGCTTGGACACGCGAATGTTCTTCGAGCCCGTCCGCGACGACATGTAATAGAGCTCCGTCAGGTCGCCCGTGAAGGTGGGATCGGTGTCGCGGGCGTCGGGATCCGAGAGTGGACCGATGGGATCGGGACCGCTCCCGCCCTCCCCGGCCCCCGCCGCTCCCCCCGTGGCGACCGGATCGTCGACACGCCCGAGGAGCTCGCTCCGCTCGCACGCGAGCGCTAGCGACAACGCCGAGAAGATCCAAGCCCAATTCACGCTCGAAAGCATCCCGGCGCCCCCGGGCCCGGTCAAGGCCGGCGCTTGACCAAAGCGCCCGTGTTGGTCATCGTGAGCTCTCGTGCCTTCGCTCCCGAAATCCGCCGGAGAGCGCGCCGAACCCGCGTCG